>JACUUU010000201.1 GCA_014859065.1 Anaerolineales bacterium | reverse complement strand
CTGGCCAGGCACCATACATTGCCGCTACGCTCGATCAGGCGCAGAAAAAGGGTATCCAGACAGCCGCGATTTTAGGCGCTGCCTCCCTGGCGTCAGCCCGAGCTGCTGATGTAGTCTTGGCAGCCAGGCAGAACCCCTCTCTGGGAGTCGGGATCGTCTCCATAGAGGCCATTATTTTTGCACTCGCCCAAGCCCTTTACTGGCGTTTTGCCAGTCGATTTGCTGGGGCTGAACAGGCGATCGCGAACCTATCCGAAATTATCCAGCACGAGACTGAATAAACCACTCTGGAGGGCTATATGCGCTTCCTTCGTTATCGCAAACCATCTGGCGAATCCCAGCAAGGTTGGGTCTTGGACGATCTAATCGGCCTGGTTGAAGGTTCAATCTTCGGCGAATTCAAACGCGCAGAACTTGAGATGTCTCTAGCTGAGGTCCACCTGTTAGCTCCAATCCGCCCCGGGAAAATCATCTGTGTAGGGCGAAACTATGCCGATCACGCTCGCGAGCACGAGGCTGAAGTTCCCGAGGTGCCCCTGCTTTTCCTCAAACCCCCTTCTGCTGTCATCGGTCCCGACCATCCCATCATACTTCCACCGCAATCCAATCGGGTCGAGCACGAAGCGGAGCTGGCTGTAATTATCTCTAGGCAGGGACGGTGGATATCCCCTCAGGAAGCAATGGATTACGTCTTTGGATACACGATCGCAAATGATGTCACTGCCCGAGATCTGCAGTGGCGTGATGGACAATGGACGCGTGGCAAAGGCTTCGACACCTTCTGCCCGCTCGGCCCTTGGATCGAGACTGAATTTGATCCCTCTGATGCTTTGATCACCTGCCATGTCAACGGCGAAATGCGCCAGATGGCTTCAACTCGGGATATGGTCTTTTCAATCCAAAAATTGATTGCCTTCGCCTCCTCCGTGATGACCCTGGAACCCGGCGACATCTTGATGACCGGCACACCAGCTGGAGTTGGTCAACTGGTCGACGGAGATCTGGTTGAAACCGCAATTGCAGGCATTGGTGTACTCCGCAACCCAGTCTCCTCAGAAACCTCCCCCTGATCTACGTTCCCAGATTTCTACCTATGCTATAATCCTGCTGGTCATTTGCACAGATCCAGCGATTCTCTGAGTATGATAGTCTCGAGAAGAATATGCCTCTAGATATTAAAACCGCAGTAAATACCGCCGTTATCCTGGCACTGATTGGTCTCGCATTCAGCCTCATAATTGGGATACGGTCAATAAGAAAAGCCCGCACCTTGAAATTCTTCCGTATGCGGCGCGACCGCATGGTGCGAGGTTGGCGATGGGTGTTTTTTTCCTTTGTTCTGGGGATATTAGCGCTGATAACCAACCAATTCGCCGAACCTTTGGCTTATACTGTCTTTCCACCTTCACCAACGGTTACACAGACCCCTACCATCACGCTGACTCCCACAATAACTCTGACTCCGACTATCACGTTGACCCCAACCATCACACTCACCCCCGAATTCACCGACACACCTACGATCACCCCAACACCCAGAATCCCTCTGGCAGTTGAGATGCTTTTCGAAAGCCAAATTACCCCTAATCCTGATGCTCTCTTCAGCCCATTAGTGTTCACTCAAGGTATAGATAATTTTGAACCTCTTAACCCAGGAGAGGTGTTCCAAAACCCGGTCGGTGAAATCCACGCCATCTATAGTTACGACGGAATGACCGCGGGGTCTCAGTGGACCGCATTATGGTACCGTGAAGGAGAACTGGTTTATTATGAAACCAGTCCTTTTGGCGGGAGCACTGGAGGTTGGGGTTTCACCAACTGGGATCCCGAACCACATGAGTGGCTGCCTGGGGAGTATGAAGTCCAAATCTTCGTTGGCAATTTATGGAAAGTGTCCGGGCGATTTACTGTGGAGGGAGAGCCGCTCCCGCCGGTACCTTCGCCAACCCTAACGCCGAGTCCATCGCTTTCCCCGACAATTACCGTAACTCCCAGCCCTACCTTGACCAGGACTCCTGTTCCCACACCAACCATCACCCCTACTCGCACACCCTGGCCTACTGCCACCCCCAACACGCCAACAGCAACTTGGACTCCTTGGCCTACTGCCACCTCACCTCCTACCCATACCCCCAGCCCGACTAACACGTTCACCCCCACTCCGCTACCCATTGACTGAAATCAAACTCCACAGTTGATTTCATTCACCTGTATCCTTATATTAGGCTATATCAAGATGCTGTTAGGGATTACCCTACCTGGTTGTCTTCGTCCTGTGAATTCAAGACTTAAGAAATAACAATAGTCACACAATATGCATTTGGCTGTGAGCAAAAAATCGGGCGATCTCACCTGCAACCCTGGTGTTGTTCAGCAGTAATCCCAAGTTTGCTTTTAGACTCTCCCCACCGGTGAGCTGGCGCACCCGCTCCAATAGATAAGGGGTTACCTCCTGCCCATGCAGCCCTTTCTGGGATGCTTCCTTGACAGCCGCTTGGATCGCGTTCTCTACTTTATTTTCTTCCAACGAAACTTCGTCCGGGATCGGTACGGTTACCAATATCGCGCTTCTCAAACCCATTTTCCAATGGACACGGGCAATTTCTGCAACTTCCTCCACGGAATCAGCTCGAGAGTTCAGCAGGTGTCCACTGCGGCGGGAATAAAAAGCCGGGAAATCATTCGTCTGGTAACCAACTACCAGGACATTATGGGTTTCCAGGTATTCAAGGGTTGCTGCCAAATCCAGGATCGCCTTTGCACCAGCGCATACCACGACCATTGGAGTCTCTGCCAGCTGCATCAGATCAGCAGATACATCCCCACCACCTCCACGGTGAACCCCGCCGATACCACCGGTAGCAAATACCTGTATCCCAACCTGGTGAGCGACTGTCATAGTCCCCGCAACTGTAGTGCCACCACTCTGTTTTTTGACTACTGCACGAGCGAGATCTCGGCTGCTGAGTTTATACACCCGGTCAGCTTTTGCCAACCCCTCCAGCCAATCTGCCTGCATGCCGACCATTATCCTTCCTTCTAACACAGCCACCATTGCGGGAACGACTCCCAATTTCCATAATTCCTGCTGCATATCATTTGCCAGCTGGATGTTATCTGGAAAAGGAAGTCCGTGAGTGATCACGGTCGACTCAAGAGCGACTACCGGCAAACCCTTGGAGAGAGCATTCGAAACCTCTTGCGTAAGGTGGTAAAAGGGGGGTAATTTAGTTGCCATTTTAGATCACCAACTGGTCATAAAGCAACTCCAGGGACAGGCTGGGAAGTACCGAACCAGGATGGCGCAAGGTTAGCGAAGCTGCCGAAACTCCCAGACGCACCGCCTCGTCCAGGGACAATCCATTTAACAGTGCAAAGATAACGGTCGAATTTAACGCATCTCCCGCTCCGGTTGGGTCTACAACCTTTGTTCGCAAAGCCGGTATATGCCCGCTGGTTTCTGAGGAGGCGTACACCACCCCAAATTCTGCCAGCGTAATTAAGACGATACCAACACCTTGCCCCACCAGGTATTTGGCAACGGTAATGGCCTGTTGGCTCTTCGCAGCCTCAAAGGGTTGTTCGCAAAAAATCGCTGCTTCATTACTGTTTGGAGTGATCAAATGCAGCCGATTCAAGTAAGGCCGCAGCCGATTTGCAAGAGTGATCGAGGTAGGATCTGCACAAACCGGCACTTTCGCTCTGCGCGCCAGGGACATCGTCGTGCGTAATGTATCAGCAGACAAATTGGCGTCAACAAAAACCAGGGCAGCTTCCTTGAAAAGTTCATTGCGTTCCCTAAGATAGCTGGGCGTGAGAGCTGCAATTGCGCGCATGTCATCCAGAGCAAACTGCATCACCCCATCAGCCTTGACTACCCCGAGGTAAAATCCAGTTGAGTGTTCTGGAGTGCGCAGCACACTGCTTGTATCCACGCCAGCCTCAGCTAACTGGCGTAACATCTCATCACCAGCCTGATCTCTACCCACAACTGTAATTAACTTGACTGCATGGCCTAAGCGAGCCAGGTTCTCGGCAACATTACGCGCGATACCCCCGAAGGAGCTTCTGATCCGAGCTGGGTTGGAGGTATTCCGATGGAGTTCCCCTTTGACCTGCCCGATAATATCGACTCCAGACCCTCCGATAACTAATACTGGAGCCTCAGGCGTTGATGTGAAGAATTGGTTCAATTTGTCCGCCTCCTGGTCGGATAAATTGTAAATAAAAACTCCAAAACTGGCAACTCTGAAAGTTGATAGAAACCTGTCCTCCCACAAACTGCCAAGAATTGATACAATAGTACCTGATTTATCTGAAATGGAGGAAAGAATGTCATCATTCCCGGGAAAAGGAAAAGTTGCCGTCCTAAAAACCAGCCCTCTTACTGTGTTAGATGATATCGAACAGGTAATGAAACTTGCCGGTTTCGAAGAAGCATTACCCAAAAAAATAAAGACCGGTTTGAAGATCAACATTTCCTGGCAGACATGGTATCCTGCCTGTTCGTCTGCCCCCTGGCAGCTGGAAGGGGTAATTCGAACGCTGCAGAATGCCGGATACACCGACTTGGTGGGTATCCACAACGATACTGTGGTCGTAGATACCTCCGATGGAGAACGCAACAATAAGCACAGGTTCATCACCGATAAATATAAAGTCCCCTGTCTTTATCTCTACAACCAGGATTTTGAATGGATAGAATACCAGCCCAAACGCCCATTCCTGGTGTTAGATAAGGTTTATCCAGACGGCGTTTTCATCCCCAAATCACTTGTGGGCATGAATATCATTCACCTGCCGACGGTGAAAACTCACGTTTTCACTACCATCACCGGGGCAATGAAAAATGCCTTTGGTGGACTGCTGCACCGCAATCGCCACTGGACTCATGCTGTTATTCACGATACCCTGGTAGACTTGCTGATGATACAACAAGAGATTCACCCAGGCATCTTCGCCATGATGGATGGAACATTTGCCGGGGATGGACCCGGTCCACGAGCAATGCGCTGGCATGAAAAAGATATCCTGCTGGCATCCAGCGACCAGGTAGCCATTGATGCTGTCTCGGCAAAACTGCAGGGTTTTGACCCAATGAGCCTGCGTTTCATCCGCCTGGCTCATGAAATGGACTTAGGTGTAGGAGATCCAAGTCAAATAGAAATTCTAGGTTATGACATCGAACAAGAACCTGACTGGAACTTTAAAAAAGAAGATACCTTCGCCAGCCGGGGACAGCATATGATCTATCACGGTCCTTTAAAGCCATTTGAAAAACTCTTACTGCAGAGCCCGCTGGTACCCTGGTCGTATTTTGCCAGTAATTTTTATCACAATGTATATTGGTACCCCTTTGTTGGTCGCAAAAGGGTTGCTGCTGCCCTGGATACAAAGTGGGGGCAGCTGTTCCAATTTTATGGAGATGGTACAGTTGTTATGCCTGGAACAGAACCAAAGACAGTACTCCAAGCCCTTGTTGGCTTGACAGTGCTGATTGCCGGAGCAATAGGTCTGGTCTCCGTTTTGCGCAAACAAAGACCAAGGTAGTTTACCCTTGACAATAAATATCCTAAAATCTCAATATGTAGAAAAACAAAGTCAAATAACGAGAAGTATACGACCCATTATTTGCGGATAACCTCCTGGCATGATCGAACCCAACCCTAAAAAGATTGAAAACCGGGCTCGATTTGCCTCCCAGAACCTCACTCGCCGGTTGGCTTATGGCCTGTTGTTTGGTTTTCTGGTCTTTTTAATAATGGTATTGGTGGGAGATCTGCGCCAGATCAGCAGCCAATTACTTTCATTTCGCTGGTCATTTCTCCCTTTAATTATTGGCCTTACGTTTGTAAATTATATACTGCGCTTCTTCAAATGGCACTTCTACCTGACCCAGATTGGCATTCGCAGTTTATCTTATACCGAGAGCGCCCGATTATTCGTGGCTGGATTCCCCTTAGCGGTCACTCCGGGAAAAGTTGGAGAAGCTTTGAAGGGATTATGGTTGAAAAAGAAGGTGGGTATCCCTGCAGCCCGCGGCGTATCCGTCGTCCTGGCAGAGCGCATCAGCGATGGATTGGGAGTCCTGGCTCTCTCGACCCTGGGTGTAATCGCTTATCCCCAATACTGGCCAGTCTTTGCTGTTGTGCTCTTCGCTCTGGTCTCTGTCATCGTGCTCTCGCAAATCCGTCCTCTGGCACTTTCCTTGATTCACATTGGTGAGCGCCTGCCGGTAATCTCTCGATTTGCCCACCTCCTGCAAGAATTCTATGAAGGCAGCTTCGCTTTATTTCGCCCACGTGCCACCTTTATCGCAGTAAGCCTGGGCATCGTCTCATGGTTCGCTGAAGGAGTTGGGATGTACATTATCCTTATAGGTCTGGGGTTGCCACCCTCTGGAGAACTGCTGTCCATTGCTGTGTTTATCCTTTCATTCTCAACGGTAATAGGGGCAATATCCGCTCTGCCTGGAGGATTAGGGGCTACTGAAGTATCCGTTACTGGGATGTTGGTGCTGCTGCTCGGTCTGGGAACAGGTATAGCCACCGCGGCTACATTGTTAGTCCGCTTG
>JACUUU010000200.1 GCA_014859065.1 Anaerolineales bacterium | reverse complement strand
TCATTCGCCTTCCCCCACTATTTCGTCTGCTGGGTTGCGAATCTCATAACGTGATTGTCGTTCATCTTCCCACTCGGCTGCCTGTATCTGCAGCGGAGAAGCTGGCTGGGCGGGAGTCCGTGCATAGATGAACTCAGCACCGGTCACCACCAGGTAGAGCGCAGCGGCGGCGAGCAGCGGCCAGGAAGCCCTTACCTTGAGAGGATGCCCCACTGGTTGCGGTGCGCGCCATTGATGAGGAGTGGTGCGGGTAAGCCGGGCAAAAATAACGAGCGCTGTCAATGCCACGATTGGGCTGGCAATGAGCACCGGGGTAGAAAACAACACTTGCGGCGCACCCATGGGAAATACAGCATCAGTCAAGACCAGGGCAGCCAGCGCATTCGCACCGAAGTGTGTCAGGATGCTGGCTGGCAAGGAGCGCGCACGATAGTTGACGAAACCAAGCGCCAGCGCCAGCGGAATGATGCTGATCCCCTGAAGCAAAGACAGGTGGAAAATGATGAACAAGCCACCAACGAAAAACACGCCCCAAATGGGGCTGCGGCGCTCATAAACCGGCTGGATCACACCCCGGAACAGGAATTCTTCGCACAGCGGGGCTAAACCTGCATACGCCACGATTGCCAGGAGACCCATAAACACGGTATCAGGCAGGGCGTCAGCAGGCAAAGCAAAGTTGACGTATCCCAGGAGCTGCTGCAAGAGACCTCCGCTGATTGCCGAGAGAGGATAGAGCGCCATACCAATCAGCAAGGACAACCCGGCAATCTTCCATCCCGGCCACCTCCACCGCACCCGCTCGCGGACCGGTTGGCGCGTTAGGCGCAGAAAGAGAAAGGCTGGCAGGAAAACGAAGAGCAGTTGGTTGAGGCTCAATCGCACGTACTGCGGAAGCCACAATAAGAACATGTTTGAGACTTGCAGCAGCAGGACGAGCAAAAAGAGCATATTGATGGTTCGAAAATCAGTTTTGGTCGGCATTGGTTCAGTATACATTAAAATGTCGTCCAGAGTTAGAAAAAACCTCCTCGATGGTGGTGGCAATTTGTCGCCATAAAGGTCGAACAGCCCACCTATGCAGCGTTTTTGCCGTTGCATCAACCGAAAATCAATCTCGCCAGGACATGGAAAGGTAAGCTGACATTGTTCGGAAGTTCCTAATTCCATTTCCGTTTTACGTAGAAAGCGACCAGCAATTCAGATTACTGGATAGCCAATGGGTTAATATTCAGACTGGCCAGGCATGTATAAAACTCTTAAGAAACTTCCTAAGTTAATGTCTTTGCGAGTTACTCCACACCGCTGCGCAATCTTCTAACCAGAAGAAACTCCGTTATGTCTTTGCGAGCGCCCTGTGCGAAGCAATCTCCACCCAGGCTTACCTAAATGTCCGATCATCTGAGTTTCTTAGGAGGAACAACCGAGGCTTTTCGCCGGCTTTGTGACCTAAGCAAAGCGGCGCAATCCCCAACCAATCCTTTGGTGGATACTGTGTCGCTTCGCTTAAGCCCAAAGCTTTACAGCCAAAGTGCGGCTCGCAGCGATATGCGAGGGTTTCTTTTGGATTGAAAAGCGCATGGCGCTGTTGAGTTACTCCTAAGGTAAAATATATTTCCATGAATCAGGCTATACAATGATCAAGAGTGCCGTAGTTGATCCAGAGCTAACTATCAATGATGAAGCATCAACGTGCGCTATCTTGAATAACCGAGAGGATAAGAAAAATGATTAATGAAGAATTACTCAACCATGAATTAGATAAAATGATTGACAACAAACGAGTTTTTAGCGTGGTAATGTGCGTTGAGAATAGCGACAAGAGTTTCTCCTGGACGGGGGCTGCCGGTGCGATGCAGGTAGATAGCCGGTTCTATATTGCCAGCGTGACGAAACTATATGTTACCGCGGTAACCATGCGCCTGGTTGAGGAGAATCGCATCGATCTGAGTGAAAATATTTCAAAATATTTACCTGAAGGTATGTGTGAAGGGCTTCATGTCCTGAATGGCGTTGATTATTCTAACCAGCTCACCATCTATCATCTTATTTCCAACACCTCCGGTTTACCCGATTATTTCTTTCATAAACAACCCAATGGCAGGACAGTTTCATCCGATCTTATGGAAGGCAATGATGAAGCCTGGCCCTTGGAGAAAACGATCAGCTTGATAAAGAATCTCAGACCAAAGTTTAAACCGGGAGCCAAAGGGAAAGCATCCTACTCTGATTCGAACTATCAACTGCTTGGCAAGATCATTGAAACCGTTACCGGTAAGCCGATCGGTGAAGTCTTTGAGGACTGGATTTTTTCTGAATTGAATTTGCGAAATACCTATGCCTACAAGGATATCCAGGATACTACTCCCGTGCCTTTCTATTATCAATCCAAACAATTATGGCTGCCTAAATACATCTCCTCAGTAACCGTTGAAGGAGGGATTGTCTCAACAGCTGAGGAGGTAATGATCTTTCTAAAGGAATTTTTTAATGGTCGTTTCTTCTCCAAAGAAAGGATCGATGAACTCAAGCAGTGGAATTTAATTCTGCCCCCGCCTAGCTTGTTTTTCTTTGGGATTGGTTTGGAAAAATTGTGGATACCAAGGATAGTGTCACCCTTTAAACCGATTAAAGAGATATTAGGTTTTTGGGGGCAAACAGGCTCTTTTGCTTTTCATCATGCCCAAACTGATCTTTATTTCTGTGGCACCACGAATCAGATTAATGGAGAAGGGCATAAGAAAGCTGTTAATGCAATGGTGAAAATCATCAAATCTGTTTTATAAGTAATATGGTGCAATCTAAAATTGGCGGTTGCACCGTTGCTTGAGCAGGCCAGTCTGCTGCGTGGCTGATTAAACTCGGTGGGTTCACAAGGTGGCGAAAGGATAAACAAGGATGAAAGTAGCAATATTTGGCGCAACAGGTAGAACTGGCATCGAGCTTGTTAAGCAGGCGCTTGATCGAGGCCACCTGGTCACCGCATTTGTGCGCGACCCGTCACCATTGGCAGACAAAGGGGATGGTCTCACGATCATGACTGGAGACATCCATGATCTAACCGATGTCGCCCGCTGCATAGAGGGGCAAGGTGCCGTGCTATGCGCTTTGGGTGCAAGAGATTTGAATAAATCGATGATCCGCACAGCAGGTACATTCAACATCATAAAAGCCATGAAGCATAACAGCGTCAACCGTCTGCTGATTGTGTCGGCGATGGGTATTGGTGAAAGCTGGAATTCTCTTTCACTGCTCAATAAATTATTCATTGCCACTTTGCTGAGAAACGCGCGAGCAGATCATGAAGCACAGGAAGCGGCCGTTAAAGCAAGCAGCCTGGATTGGACGATAATCCGCCCCAGCGGGCTGGTGGATTCGCCGGGCACCGGCGTCTACAATGTTGGTGAAAATATCCGCGCCAGGACATCTAGAATTGCTCGCGCCGATGTGGCCGACTTGATTTTGAACGAGCTGGAAGAGGGATCGCTGGTTCACAAAGCAGTTACAATAACCAATTGAGTACCGAGTCAAGATGATTAACGGGCAAACCTGAGCATTGCTGGAGAATTGAAAAATGGTTAACGTTCCGAAGAAAAAGATCGTTTGGGGTTTTATAGGGATAATTTTGCTTGGCTTATCAGTTTGGGGTATTCAATGGGCCACCTATGCCCGACCCCCTTTGCCGGAAGCGGTAGCAGCCCTGGAAAGCGATGAGTACGTCACGGTCAGCACTGCGCCCGGGTTGACCTTTACCCCGGCGCAAACCTTACCCGATACGGGCTTTATTTTCTACCCCGGCGGGCGCGTTGATCCCCAGGCTTATGCCGGCCTGATGCGAACCATTGCTGAAGCAGGATACCTGGTTGTTGTCCCTTCGATGCCCATCAATATGGCCATATTTAACACAAACATTGCCAACGAAATCATTGCCGCCCATCCTGAAATTGAAAGGTGGGTTATCGGCGGCCACTCGGTGGGCGGAACAGCCGCGGCTTTATATGTATCGGCAAACCCCGATCAAATTGCCGGGTTGGCCATCTGGTCTTCCTACCCGGCCAACAACGCTGACATTTCTGGCTTTGATCTCCCCGTGATTCTGCTTTATGGCGGCAATGAAATCCGTGTCACCGATGAAAGCGTAGGAGCCCGTAAGCATTTGCTGCCCCCAAACACACGGTACATCAAAATAGAAGGGGGTGACCACCATCAGTTTGGGGCGTACCGGCTAACCATTGAAGACGATCTGGCTACCATCAGCCGTGAAACCCAGCACGAACAGATTCTTGCAGCGACGCTTGACCTGCTACAGGTCGTTGCAGAAGGGCAGTAAATTCCCTGAGATACAGTTTTAAGGGTTGTGATTTTAGCTTTCATTGCCCCCTTTTTCACCGCGGCTTTATTCTGAAGTCGCCCATGATTTCTCAAGGAGACTCGTCACGACTGTCTTTTCGATTTATACCATAAGAATAGCTGGCTAAGCCCCTGAATGTAATCAGGCAAGATTCCGACCAGCATCAGATGAAAGACATCAGGCAAGACAATTCTAAGATGAACCAAAGTGGGTAAAAGGTTGAAGCAATAGCTGTAGAAAGCTTTGACCTGACTCAAGACAACCGCAAGTATAATGGTGGGGATCAAAAAAAAGCCGGATATCCCAACTGAGCCTGCCAACTGGCATGTCCTGGGCACGTTTACGCCAGCTGTGCAAGCCGAGAAAATTGCACAGTTGCATGAAAATCAAAGCAGACGTCTGGGTGCCCAGGGACAGTTTAGCCCTGACCTTCTAACCAGTTCCATTTTATATCAGGCTGGAAGCAGAATTCAGTCATCAGTCAGTTCCTTGCCTGGTCCGTAGATGATTACGGTCGAGTCTTTGTCTTCCATTACCGTATCGGCCGAATACGAGAGAAACAACATCACCATCAAGGCATCGCCTGCTGAGCCGCTGGCATTGAGCGTTATAAAAAACACGAGGATAGGCACCAGGTGAGCGGGTACAGTTAGCACGAGGGGCAACCCAATTAGAGTGAGAAAAATTAGCGGTGCAATGCCCACGATGATAAAGTGGTTGCGGAAAAAATAGACTCCCTTTGGCGCCGCCGCATATGGGAAAATCCCCTGAAAACCAAACTTTGGGCTTTTTCCCGAGAACCACCAGTAGAACAAGCCATGCACAAGTTCATGGAGGATCAGCACCAAGACCAGGGCGATGACGACATTCCGAATAAAGAGAGGAGGAATTTGGATAACCACGCCTGAAGGGGTTGGCGGCAGTATGTCGCCTATCCGCATGCCATCCAGCTCCATGGGGCGAAAAGTGTCAATGAATTGCAAAAATAACCAACCGAAAGCGATGAGCAACACTGTGCCGACAAGTATTGCGCTCACGATAAATCTCAAACTCTTCGAAGGATTTAAAACAGCTTGTTGGCTATAATTTGATGGGACAACTGTAATTGCTTTCATGTTGGAAACTCCAATTGAGTGACAATTAATCTGATTGGCTAACGCTCAGCTGCCAAATGAGTACAGATACCACTATTAGGTTTTAAAAATTTTAACACAGGTCTCCAAATTATGTTCAATATTAGCTAAGCAATATTTACTAGGTAATTTTACTACCCCCAATATAAGTACTCCTGAATCAGGCACGGCTTGCAATCCAGGCAGAGGTCTTTCAAATTGCGAATTTCACGTGGCTCTCCACCAGAAAATTAACTATCCAAAAAAAACACACGACCGATTGTCGCCACCAATATTTTTACCCCTGGACTGATCTTCCAACTAACAAGAGAATGTGGCCTCCTTGTGATGATTTCCTTTCTGGCGATAATTCTACTGCTTGAGATCTTAGTGTTGGTCTTGGTCAAGTGGGTTGGGTTCAGCAGAGTTTTACTGACTGCGCTGATAATCAACTTGATATCAACCATAATCGACGAAATCCTGGTTTTCACTTTATGGTACTGGAAATTATGGTAGTTTATTCTAGGTATAATTTCTATTTCAGTTATCGTTAAAGGGGGCATATTAATACTGGTGAGACAACAACTCCACACCTGAACTACATTGCATCCGAAGCTACCAACCTGGCCAACTATGCTTCTGTTCCTCCCAGCTGACTTGTTTGTGATACCTTTATGAATCCAGTGGTTTCTTGATTCACGTCCCAAAGATAGAATCATTCCTTCCTATTCAAAAACAGCTTTCATCGCAGGATGAAGGGCTGTTTTATAGTTACTGATCAGGAATGAATGCTTTGTCTAGACAGATTCTATTATCATTTGCAAGACGCAAGGGTTAAAATCCCTCCCCTGGACGGGTATGATTCACTCCTTGGGTCGGATGACAATTTCATCCATATGTATTATCATAATTTTTGTATAGACAAGCAGGAGGCTGCCAATGAAGGATGAAATTGTGCTGCAAACCCATGGACTCAAGAAACATTTCGGTTCCGTTCGAGCCATAGACGGCATCGACCTGGAAGTCCGGCACGGGGAAGTCTATGGTTTCTTAGGTCCAAATGGAGCCGGTAAAACCACAACCATCGGCGTTGCTTTGGGACTGCTGCATGCCACCGCTGGG
>JACUUU010000199.1 GCA_014859065.1 Anaerolineales bacterium | reverse complement strand
AGGATCTCTGGAACCGGTCAACTTCATTACGACTTACTACTTTGACCGACATCGGATATTTCGGTCGCATTGCGAGGTAAAGTAAATCAAATAATATGTGCATATCAAAAGCTTGCAAATATCCTGTTAATGAATGCACAAAGTGACTTTTCATTTGAAACTGGGTATAATGAAATTATGAGTCTTAAGAAAAAACTTGAAGATGAGCTAAAGCAAGCTATCCGTACCGGAGATGACTTGCGTAAACGAACGTTACGTATGGCAATATCAGCAATCAAGCTGGCTGAAGTAGACAAAGGCGAGCCCCTCGAAGATTCTGCCATTCTAGGAATATTGCAGAAAGAAGTCAAGTCACGCCGCGAAACCATTGACGAAGCAGCACAGGCTGGACGGCATGAATTAGCTTCTGCAACCAGTGATGAAATAAGCGTGTTAGAAAGTTATTTGCCCAAACAATTAGACGACAAGGAATTAGAAGCTCTCGCACGTAAGGCTATTCTCGAGGTTGGAGCTTCTTCCCCAGCAGATATGGGAAAAGTGATGAAATTAATTATGCCTCGCGTTAAGGGCATTGCTGATGGAGTCAGAGTGAGCCAGGTCGTTAAAAACCTCCTCGAGCAATCCTGAAGACCTTCATTTTATCAAGCAGAAACTTGACTATCCTGACTGATGATTGTTCCTGATCATAATTTGAAACGGCCTACTTTTCAACTATTATCATGACTGAAAATAAGAAATCCAGCCACTCGCATAGGCCAATAAAGAAAACTACCTATATTCTCCTGTTAGTTTTCATATCTATGGGATTGGTTCTGGCATCGATAATTGCCCCATCCTATTTACAAATTCCTTCAGCGGAACTTCATGCAGGAAACGTTGCCTCTCAAGACATCCTTGCTCCTTATTCATTCACCTATACAAGCGAAATCCGGACTGAACAACAAAGAGAAACAGCAGCTCGAGCAGTTTTACCAATATATACTCAAACAGATACCAGTATAGCCCGTCAGCAGTTGGAACGCTTACGAGCAGCTTTGGCTTATATCAATAGTGTCCGAGCTGATGAATTCGCATCACTAGAACAAAAAATTTTGGATCTCACCGCGTTGGAGGATATCCATCTAAACCAGGATATTGCTCAGAGCATTTTGACCTTAAGCGAATCCCGCTGGCAAACCGTGCAGCAAGAAGCAATAACCGTTCTGGAAACGGTTATGCGCAACACAATTCGAGAGGATCGGCTTGAGGAAGAAAGGCGAAGAGTACCAGCCTCCATAAGCTTGGCGTTACCTGAAGAATTGGTGGTTATCGTCTCTGAATTGGTAGTTGGTTTTATGGCTCCGAACAGTTTTTATAGTGACAACCTTACCGAGGCAGCCCGTCAACAAGCCCGTGAAAGTATAGCCCCAATCAGCCACAGTTATGTTGCTGGTGAAACAATCATTCAACGCGGTCGAGTCATCACGAATGTCGATTTGGAAGCATTGGAGGAATTTGGCCTTATCCAAACTCAAGCTCGTTGGCAAGACCTGGTTAGCGCAGCTTCAATGGTCTTCTTGATGACAGTTTTTGTAGTCCTGTATCTCCATAGAAGACCTGTGCTTATCAATGACTTAAGAGGGCTGACTTTAATCGTAGTTGTATTTGCCCTATTTCTCTTTTTAGGTAGATTGATTGCTCCAGGTCAAGAATATTTTCCTTACTTATTTCCATTGACTGCATTTAGTCTGCTTTTGACAACTCTTTATGGTATCCGTGTTGCCCTGATCTTTTCTTTCCCACTTATTATCTTATTCAGCTATAACCTTCCTAACTCTTTGGTTATAAGCCTTTACTTCTTAATAAGCAGCTACATCGGTGTGCTTACTCTAGGCCAGGCTCGTCGGTTGGCATCTTTTTTTTGGGCTGGAGCAGCGATTGGTATCTCTGGTTCTATCGTAATCATTGCATTCCATTTACCAGATCCAAATGCTGATTGGATCAGGATCTTGATCTTAATTGGTGTTGCTCACATAAACGGGGTTGCCTCGGCTGGATTAGCTGTCCTGGTTCAATTCTTGTTAGCCCAGTTTCTCGGGTTAACAACAGCTCTCCAACTGATTGATATTTCACGACCTGACCATCCATTGCTCCAATATATCTTACATAACGCTCCAGGCACTTACCAACACAGTCTTCAGGTTGCCAATTTAGCTGAACGCGCTGCTGATCAGATCGGTGCCGACTCTTTGCTTACACGTGTAGGAGCTCTTTATCACGATGCAGGCAAAGCATTAAACCCATTCTATTTTATTGAGAATCAAGTGCCGGATACCATCAATCCACATGATCAATTAGATCCTGAGACCAGCTCGTCAGCAATAATCCGTCACGTAACTGATGGACTTGTACTAGCACGCAAATACCGGATGCCAAACCGAATTATGGATTTTATCTCTGAGCATCACGGAACAATGATCACCCATTATCAATATGTTAAGGCAGTTGAAGCTGCTGATGGCAATGATCAGCTTGTAGATGAGGATCATTTCCGTTATCCTGGACCCAAACCTCGCTCAAGAGAAACTGCCATCCTGATGCTAGCGGATGGTGCAGAAGCAAGCGTTCGAGCTAAACGACCTACAGATGAAGAAAGTTTGCATCTTGTAGTAAAAGATGTCATCGACCAGAGGATCGCAAGTGGTCAGTTGGCTGACACTGATCTGACTTTGATGGATCTTAATAAAATCGCAAATTCATTTACCAGAACCCTTCGTGGGATGTACCACCCCAGAATAGAATATCCTAAATTGGAAGCAGTACTAGATAGAAGCAAGTCGCCGCCCCCTCAACAACCTCAGGGCATGATTGATAACAACCAGGATGCATTAATTACCCCTGAGCAAGCAGTTGGGACCACTTCTGTTGAAACCAAACCAGTCAACCGTTCATGATAAATATCAACGTCAAAAGAAAACTCAAGCCATTAATTGATTCGGATTTATTGAAAGAATCTGCTCGAACCACCCTTGAGCACCAAAGGGTCTCACTGGATGCCAGCCTTACATTGGTCATCAGTGATGATGATCACCTTCGCAATCTAAATAAGCAGTTTAATGAAATCAATGAACCAACCGATGTCCTTTCCTTCCCGGCTGACCACACAGATCCTGACTCTAACTCACCTTATCTTGGTGATGTAATTATTTCTTACCCACGTGCAAACGAACAAGCTACCCGGATTGGCCACCCAGTTGAATTAGAACTGCAGCTGCTGATCGTACATGGCATCTTACACCTTCTCGGTTACGATCATTCTAACCAGGAGGAGAAAGCACGTATGTGGGCTGCTCAATCAGAAATTCTTTACCAATTAGAGGTTTTTATCTAACCTACATGCCTTCATTTTTCAAATCTCGTATTCAGTCTTTCCATTATGCTCTTTCTGGATGGTGGTTTGTGATTCGCACCCAACGAAATGCCTGGATACATGCGACGGTCAGCATTGCGGTAATCCTGGTTTGTATATGGCTACGCTTGGACCTCAGCGATTGGGCTATCATCATCCTGGCAATAGCCCTGGTTTGGACCTCAGAATTTTTAAACACTGCACTCGAAGCAGTCGTAGACTTGGCAAGCCCTCAACACAATCAATTAGCCAAAGTAGGAAAGGATGTTGGCGCAGCCGCTGTCCTTATTGCTTCTCTTTCATCTGCCATTATCGGTTTATTTATTCTTGGTCCCCCCTTATGGCAAAGAATTATGAGTCTGTTTCTCAATTGATTTCCTTCAAAATCAATTTCCTTGCAACCAAATAAATAAGTATATAATTTCCTCAATAATAATCCCAACAAGAAGAGGACCCATGTCATCACGAGATTTTCGCTTCGGAACCGTTGGTTCACCTATTTCAACACCCAAAAAACCAGGAGGGAGCGTTGGAGGAGTTTTTCGCATTGCTGAACTCGACCTTAATTGTCTGGAATTAGGATGGGTGCGGTCTGTGCGAGTTTCAGAGCAAACATGCAAAGCTATCAAAGATGCAGCCTTGGAAAACGACATTGCGATCAGTGTGCATGCTCCTTATTACATCAACTTGAACGCCAAAGAAGATGAATGGCCAAAATCACGCCAGCGTCTTATGGATTCAGCACATTATGGAAATCTGGCTGGGGCTACAGACATTGTTTTCCATCCGGGATCCTATTTTGACCTGCCGCGGGAGGATGTCCTGCCTAAAGCGATAGAACGCCTGCACAAATGCATCGATGAACTACGAACTAACGGTAATGAAATCACTTTACGTCCCGAAACTATGGGTAAATCAGCTATGATGGGCTCGTTAGAGGACACTTTGGAGATGAGTGTGGTTATTTCAGGTGTAGAACCTTGTCTTGATTTTGCCCATCTGCATGCTCGCAGCGGAGATGGCTCCATGAACACCTATGAGGAGTGGTGTCGAGTTCTTGAATTATATGCCGAACGGTTAGGAGAAAACAGCCTTAGCAATCTGCATATCCATCTTTCCGGAATCGAATATGGCGAAAAAGGCGAAAAAGAACACCTAGAATTTGACAAAGCCGATATTGACCTAAAATCGATTTTGAAAGCGTTGAAAACTTTTAACTGCGCAGGTCGAATTCTTTGTGAAAGCCCTATCTTAGAAGACGATGCCCTGGTGATCAAGAAAACCTGGGATGATTTGATCGATGGTTAGAAAGCACATTTGAGAAACTACATCAATCTTGTGGAACGGGGATGAAGATCTGAATTTCACTCTCCTCACGACATAAATCTACCCAATCTTTTAACGCCTGAATTTGAAGCGTCAGGTATGCATCCGGATCAAGTGGCCGGTCTGATTCACGTTCTATTACCTGCAATATATGAAATCCAAGACGGGTTTGAATCACCTGGCTAAATTCACCTGACTGCAAATCAAAAGCTACATCTTCCAGATCGGTCTCCAACAAATATCCACGCGGGAACCAACCTAAATCACCTTGAAATAGGGGATCGAGTTCTGCTGCCAAGGCGGTAAAATCCGCCTCTCCTTGCAGCTGAGTAAATATCCGATCTGCCTGATCTTGATCAGTAGTAAAAATCTGCCTGGCATGGACCTGCTCGGCAGTTTCAGGAACTTCTGAGAGAATTAGATCTCTCATCCATGCAGCTGCAATAGATGTCCGTAACGCTTCTATGAAATTGGATTGATTATATCCCTGTTCCTCTAGCCATTTAGCCATCTCGTCCTCACCCCCAACCTCTGCTACTAATGCAGCCATTCTTGCTTGTAAATCCTCATCATTCAAGACAAATCCTTCTTGTCTGGCTGATTGCGCAAAGAGCAGGCGGTCGATCAGCTCTTGCAGCACAATAAGCTCAGCATCTTCGCTGAGATCCAATTGATCTAAATCCTGACTGGCAAAAAAACGCTGTAATTCAGATTCAAACTCTGCCAGTGTTATCTCTTCGCCATTCACTATGGCAGCCAGCGGTTCAGGAGTCGGTGTCGGGGGCTCTGGACTAAAAGTTGCGGTGGGTGCCTGGATTGTCGATGTGGGTGAAAATTCTGTAGGTGTTGGTTCTTCGGGTCCACAGGCAACTAGAATCAACCCTAATAACAAAATCAAGTAATACTTAAGAATATCCTTCGAGTAACGCATAGATCGATTATACCTTCTTTAATCTTGTCTATAATTCGAAACAAAGGATAAAATAGGGGTATCTCCAGGAGGTCTTTACAATGCGTGGAAATCGTCTAAAACCACTTATCAAAGCAGTATTCAGTGCTCTGTTTCGACTTTTAGCTCGTGTGAGTGTGGAAGGGAAGAAAAACCTTCCAAAAGACGAGGGCTATATCCTAGCTACTAATCACTTATCTATCCTAGATGCACCTTTGGTGTACATCTCTTTAGATCGGTATGATCTAACTGCGTTGGTTGCAAAGAAACACCAAAAAAACCCTCTCTTACGCTGGATTATCAACGAGATTGGTGGGATCTGGTTAAACCGGGAAGAAGCAGATTCTCGAGCTTTGCGGTCTGCTCAAGCTCACCTGAAGGATGGGGGTGTTTTAGGGATAGCGCCAGAAGGTACTCGCAGTCCAAACCATTCTCTCCTTCCGGCAAAAACCGGAGTCGCTTACATCGCAGACCGTACCGAGGCATCCATTGTCCCTGCAGCCATAATCGGCTCAGAAAGATCAATTCCCAAGATGTTGACTCTGCAGCGGCCTCGCATGACCATCCGCTTTGGTAAACCTTTCAAATTACCACCATTAAATCGAAAAACACGCTACCAAGACCTCAAAGATAATACCGATGAAATTATGAGTCAGATTGCATCTCTACTTCCTCCATCCTATCAAGGATTTTACGCTAATCATCCCAGGGTTCTCGAACTGACCACCTTAACCAGCAAATCAAATGAGCAGAAATCGCCATTGACAAATTAAGGTTGCCCTCCTGTTGATAATAATTCCTTTTTTCGATTCTTGTCAGTGCCAACGATCTTAATAGTTATTACTGGCTTAATTGCCTAACTATCTGCAAATCATGAATTATTTTCTCTTTATAGAATAATCCAGATCACAACAAAAACCGTTATCCGAAAGGCGCAA
>JACUUU010000198.1 GCA_014859065.1 Anaerolineales bacterium | reverse complement strand
TGCCAGTATTTATCGGCGATTGGTGTGCCGGCAGAATCATCGCGATCGTGCAAGCTGAGCGCCAGCCCCCATACCGAGCCCGTTGGTGGGGTTTCACTAAGCCCCAGACTCTCAAAGGGGATACGGAATCCCATCGTCCAGCCACGATCATCGACATCATCATTGGGGGCATTCCCCCTCCAACCACTGTTAGAAGTGAAGGAGATATTAGCGATTTGCCAACCTTGTCCATTTCCACGATAGGCTGCCTGCCAGTTACCCCGCTGCTCCCACCAGTTGAGTTGGGCAACAAAACGATAAGCAAGCATGGAGGGGGACACCCCCTTACCGCCCGCCAGGTCCAGGTAAAGAGTAATGGCATCCCAGTCTGTCAGGCTTTCTACAGATGGAGAGGTGCTATACCAAAGACGGCGATCAAAAATGGTCACATGCACAAATAACTCGTGGTCGTTATAACCCAAGCGCATATCTACGTAATTCTCGATTGGTGTCACCCTGCCAAACCAAGAAATCGCTGTTTCAGGATAGCGGATCTCATTCTCAAAGTAAGGTACATTGACTTGGGGTGATTTGCGGTGGGGGGACATCAATACTGGCAGAAAGAGATAATGCTCGTTATCTGTCTCGACAGGTAGGTATTGATTAGCTGACTCAATCTTGAAGTAGGTAAAGTCGTTGATCTTGCTTTTTGAAGGATGAGATAGGCCAGTCAAGAAGGGAAAGAAAATAATGGGCAAAATAGCTGTGTACTGGGTTATCTTTAACAAGTTTGGTTCCTCAAGTGCTTATCTACCGCAACCAGCCCACCCAAGAATAACCAGGCGATCAAGCTGGAACGTAGACCAACTAAACCAACATTATACACAAAAGGTAAAACCCAATCACCCAGTATACCAGCAACTAACATTCCCACCAAACCACCCATGGCTCCAATAACATATGCATATTGAAAACCATCTTTGACCTGAGTACGAAGACGCCAACCTACCTTGCCAATTTCTACGAAAAGCCAGAAAAAGCAAATTAATCCCAAAATGCCTGTTTGCGCAATGAGGTCAATATACTGGCTGTGGGAATTAAATTCTACATACCATCCCATAATGGGAATAATTGGGGTGTAATGATAGTAGTTCGACATGCCTAAACCTAAAATAGGATTAGCGCGTGCCAACTGCAGAACAATTTCATAAGCGACCCACCGGGTATCAATGGAATATTGCTCTTCCTCTGCAAGCACCCCGAACAATCCTGGATCTGTAACCAGCTTGATGATGACCCCCACCAAGATCAATCCTAAAGCCACTCGCCAAGAACGCAACGATACAATAATCACGACAGCTGCAAGCGCAGGTAACCAACCAGAAGCCCAATCACGAAATTGGAACAAACTGAAAGAAAAGGTAGCAACCGCCAGGCCAAGCAAGGCAAGCCGCCAAAAGGGCTTTAGATCCCGATTAAACACCGCCTGGCTAAATGATATGGCAACCAACCAGAGCCAGAAGAGGCTGCCATCAGAACCCCATTGGAAAAATCTGCGAATACCTAGCGCTGGAATGAAGCGACCGATAATATAAACAGCCCCAATTATCAGAAATACCCAGGTAATTGCCTGCAACCAGCGTAGATCAGTAATTTGGTGGACAGCCAAAACAAAAGCTAGCGCTGAAACAATGAAGACTGCCAGGCCAGCAATTTGTGCGTTGATAGGCGCATGTTGAGCTAATGGCACCCAAGTTAGCAGTCCCAAGATGAACGCCAGGATAGCAATAAGGACGAATATCCCCATAGCCAATAGCACTCTTGAAGCGAATAAATTTAATCTCTTCTGGCGGACTCCCATGTCGAAGACCCACAAGCCAGAGAGAAGCAATACCAATAAGACCGGAGCACTCAAGTCGGTTCCAGTACCAGTACCAAAACCAAAGGGCACCAACAAGCTGGTAGGAATAAAGACCACCAAACCCAGCGAAGGCAATTTCAAGAATACCAATCCAACTGATAAACCCAATATGAAGAGGAAAAGGAGAGCAAACAAACTATTTCCTGTAACGATGCGGGGGGCAAAATATGCGCTCGTCATAACGATCACTGTCAGGACCATTATTCGTGAGATAAGTTGTTTGTATTGTCCAAACCAATACAGCGCGAGGTCAAGTGAAATTGAACGGGTTACCATTTGAATGTATCAATTGTCTAACTAAGTATTAACTCCGTGGTGTCAAACCACGCTTTCAACCAATTCCAAGAATCTGGGCATGACGACAGCCCAGTCATAGTTACTCTTTACAAGTTGGAAAGCGTTGTCTGAAATCCTTCGGTTGAGATGAGTGTCTTTCAACAAATCGATGACAGCAGCGGCATAACTATGCGGGTCATCAGCAATCAAGAGGTGTTCACCATGTATACCATCCAGCCCTTCTGCACCTTTAGAAGTCGCCACAACTGGTGAACGCAGTGCCATGGCTTCGAGAATCTTGAGTCGAGTCCCTCCCCCATTCAGGATAGGCGCCAAGCTAACAGATGCAGAAGCAACCATCCGGCGAATATCTGGAACAAAACCAGAGAGGTGAACATTGCTGGCTCGGGGCAGTTGTTTTCCACCACTGTCGCCAGTTATGGTCAAGCGCGCGGCTGGAATGTGTGACTGCACTATTGGGAAAACTTCCTGGATAAACCAACACATGGCTTCATAATTTGGGGCAAATTTTAACGAACCGGTGAAGATAAGCGAGTTTGGCTGTGGGTCTCGGTGATAATCAGTGTAGCTATTCAAGTCAATACAATTGGGGATAATCTTTATATCGATGGCACGGGAGACATCACGCTGCAAGATAAGGCTCTCTTTTTCGGAAACGACGGTACAGGCACGGTAGGAGTCCAACAACTTCCCAAGATAGGTACGGTGTTTCAACCAGGTCAATTTATGGCGGAATCGTTTCAATTTGGAATAACCATTGTTAGCCCGATCGTAGTAAAAACCGGTTTCGACTTCTTCAAAGATAGCAGGCATCCCAGCGACCGCCTTGGCATACACCGCCATATCAAATTGCGAGGCAATAACCAGGTCATATTTTTTCTGCTGCAATTCTTTCCGGATGAGACTTTCTACCTGCACTGAATAGGTATCCAGAACTGAGCGCGGTGTAATACGCAGCAAATCCAATGGGATTTTCGAATTCCCAGGGTCAAAACCTTTATATGGAATTACATGAATTGGATCACAGATGCCTCGCAAAGCACCGTTTACTGATATGCCTTCCTTATCTGAGTAATAGCTTATCAATGAAACTTTATTTCGCTGAGCCAAACCACGCAACAAATGATAGATACGCAATTTGGACCCATTTGTGGGCGGGAAAGGAAACCAGCGCGACAAGAACAGGATTTGCATCATATCACTCAGTAAAGAAGACTTCCCATGGAGTATCTGCAAAACGTTTTTTTAATTCCAAATAATTTTCGATCGTAGCGGATAACGGCTTGCTGGCTTGCTTGTGAGTTTGAGGGAAAACCTGCTCATAATCCAAACCCAAAAAAGCCTGGATCTTTGTCATCTCGCCAGCAAAATCACGTACCAGCTGTTCATAATTAATCTCAATTTTTGGATGGCCCTTAAAAAACTGTTCAGCCTCAGCCTCCCAAGCACGAGTCTGGGTGAAATCATTAAGCAACTCTTCGTAGTCCAGTTTGAATTTAGGCGCGGTTTCACGCTCACCTGTAAGATTTATCCAATTATCGGTAATCTGAGCTCTTTTTTTTGAAACATGAGTCTTCAAGATATTGTTGCGCTTCAAATGGATCACATGAATACGGTGGTCTTCCTTTAAATAATCCCAAACCGGCGCTAACTCCGTCCCGTAGGCGTGATAGTAAAAGATTTTAAAACCTACTGCTTTGATCTGTTTGGGGAATTTCTTGAAGACTTCTTTCCGAATAAATAAACGAGTATCCTTTTGGAATAAATCCAACACCCGACCAGAATTAGGATAGCCAGAGATATCCCAACCAATAATGTTTGGATTTTTAAACATCTCACTAAATGTGACTACCTGGCTATGTGAATTCAATAGCCCACGCAACAAGTTCGATCCGCTTCGAGAACGCGACAAAATGATGAATCTGGTATAACCTTTATGCCCAGGGACTAAACCGAACTCTAATGCCTTATTATATAAACGTGGCGATTGGGTTTCTTTCAAACTTACCACCTGTCTTTTGAGTATCTGTAATGTTTCCATCATTCAATTCCAATAATTAATGGATTCCATGGCGCATCCCCCAACGGTTTCTTAAGAAATCCAATATAGCCTGCCCCATAGCTGCGCGGTGATCAACCATATCGGCCCACTTTGGTAATAATGACCAGGTTACATAAGTCCTCACGAGCTGATACCAGGTATAACCCCATGCAGAAAGCGGTGCACCATGTTTTTTCATAAACATCAGGCGGTTTCGGGTGTTGTAATAAGTGACATTTGGGTTAGGTTTATAGTCCCGCTGCACACCTTTATGCCAGAGTTTTGCGTAAGGAACGTGCATAATCGTCCAACCTGCCCGCCTGTAACGCAAACACCATTCTGTCTCCTCCCAGTAATAAAAGAAACGTTCATCTAACATTCCAATCTGGTGGATAACAGCTCGACGAACCAGAATAGCACAGCCGGAGATCCATTCTACTGGATGAGGTTGCTTGAATTGCCCATTGTCAGCTTCGTTCAATCCAATATGTCCGGATTCCCATCGACTATTCAACCACCCTCCAGCGGATTGTATTCCGACTGGCTCATCGTAATGGTAAACCATAGGCCCGACAATCCCGATCTTTGAATTGACCTCACCGACTTGAATTAATTTGGAAATGCACTCTTCATCAACAATGGTATCTTCATTTAAAACCAGCACCCAATCAGCACCTAATTCAAGCGCAGCTTGAATACCAACATTGTTATTTCCTGCATAACCCTTATTTTCCTGCAATGGTATAACGGTTACATCTGGAAAACGGCGATTAATAGCATCCAGTGATCCATCGATTGAGGCATTATCCAATACAATTGTTTGCAGGTTCGAATAACTGCTCTTCTCTAGGGAAGCCAGACATGCGAGGGTATCATCACGACGATTTGTGTTCAAGATAACCGATATAACCAAAGGTTGTTTTACAGTTTCATCAGCCATTTCGTTTATTAGCCTCCTTTGAAATTGTCTTCAGCCAATGCGAGGGGATCAAGTTTGCCAAGCCTTAGGAAAGTTTTTCAATACCTCGATCTGCTTAAAATCCTGGCTTGACCGGGCACCATGGGCTTTTACCCAATCTGCCATGCGCTCCAGACCAGACTGCAGATCCCAGGTCTGGCTGTTTCCAAAAATTCGGCGTAATTTCTCATGGGAGGAATAAGCATTCTGCACCTCGTTGCGAGCAGGTAAATATCTTATTTGAGGATTTACACCCATAGAGGCTGCTACAGCTTCAGCCAGCTCATTAATTGAATAAGGTTGGTCTGCCCCGACATTGAAGATTTCGTTATAGGCTTCGGGCACATTGATCGATTCGGCAATGATAGGCGCGACATCACCTATATAACTAAAAGCACGCGTCTGCGTCCCATCGCCAAATACTGTCATCGGTTTCCCTAGCATTATCTGGTTCATGAAAATGCCAACTACATTGCGGTATTTATCAGCGATGTTTTGCCGCTCTCCATAAACATTGTGCGGGCGGAAGATGATGTAATTTAACCCAAACATATTTCTGCTCGTAGCAAGTTCCTGTTCGACTGCCAGTTTAGCAATCCCATAAGGGTCTTCTGGGTGGGAAGGATTTTCTTCTCTCACTGGTAGTAGCGGGCTGGTGCCATATACCGCAATGGAGGAAGTGAAGACGAAACACTTAACACCGTGGTTGATGGAGGCATTAATCAAATTTACTGAGCCAATTAAATTATTGGTGTAGTTGAACCGCTTTATGAAATGACTCAAGCCTTCAGCTGCATACGCAGCCAGGTGAAACACATACTCATATTTATCTTGAGCAAATAAGCGATCAACCAAAGCATTATCGGTGATACAACCCTGGACAAATTTGACACCATTAACCAGGTTGTCTTTATAGCCACCACTAAGATCATCCAAAACTGTGACTTTATAACCCTGGTTGGCAAGGTGTTCACTGACATGCGAGCCAATAAAACCGGCTCCTCCAGTGATTAAAATATTCGACATAGACTCCTCTCGACTAGTTGGGGTTTGTTCGTCTAAAACAGAGATTGAGAAAAATTGGGGGGAAGCTAATCTGCTGAGAAAAAATAAACCCAGCGATAATTATCCAAAAGCAAAACTGTAGAACCGGCGTGATGGTGAGCGGTTCACTAATGCCATCAACAACAACGGCAAACCAAAGCCTACCAGGTACAACAAAGGTTGGAACACGAATTGGTACGCGAGAATCGTGGGAGCAAGGTGGTAGATAATCCTTGAGGTATATTCCAAAACAGGTGAGTGTATCAGATAGATGCCATAAGATTTGGAGCCCAGGTATTCTATTTGCCTCGTGAAAGGCAGCCTGACTTTGTCGAATCCGATATAGCTAAGTAGGAAGGCTGCAGCAAACAGCTGGTCAATCAGGGTTTCTCTTGGGCCGATCCAGTCACTACCCGACCAATGTAAGAGCAACTCCCATTCA
>JACUUU010000197.1 GCA_014859065.1 Anaerolineales bacterium | reverse complement strand
CATAGTGCCTACGTTCATGTGCGGTTTTGTCCGCTCGAATTTTTGCTTGGCCATAAGATGCCTTCTCCTTACACAAGAATATAACCAACGATGGCTATTTTTCCAGGAGCCCTCAATGGGACTTGAACCCATGACCCCGTTCTTACCAAGAACGTGCTCTACCATCTGAGCTATGAGGGCTTTCCATATTTATGTTACGACCAGCGCGCTTTCACACTGGTCAGCTCTACTTCTAGGTGGGCGGTGAAGGATTCGAACCTCCGAAGGCGTACGCCAGCTGATTTACAGTCAGCCCCCTTTGGCCACTTGGGTAACCGCCCGTTCAATTTGGAAGCCGACGATGGGAATCGAACCCATAACCTACCACTTACAAAGCGGTTGCTCTGCCGATTGAGCTACGTCGGCAAATTACATACGCCTTCCAAAAGGCGAAAGGCATTATACCAGAGGCATTGAAAGCCGACAAGGTTAAAGGAAAGGTGTGTAAGATAAGGATGGGGTAAAATCATATTGTGAATACCGAGAAACTAACCCATGCCCTGTCAACTTTGGCCCTGGGACCTATTTGTTATTTAACTTGCGTTGGTTCGACCAATTTAGAGGCAACGCGCTGGGTAGAAGCTGGCGCTCCGAATCTCTCGCTGGTAGTTGCCGATGAACAGACTGCAGGGCGAGGGAGGTTGGGGAAGAAGTGGTACACACCGGCTGGCGCGGCGTTAGCCTTCAGCCTGATCTTACGTCCCTCCAGCATAGGAATACAATCTCCCCAGAGGGTTAGTGAGACTTCTCCTACCTTCAATTTGTTACGGCTGACTGCATTAGGTGCATTAGCTGTCAGCGAAGCTCTGCTTAAAGAATATAGCTTGTTGGCAGAAATCAAGTGGCCTAATGATGTCTTAGTCCAGAAGCGCAAGATTGCGGGGGTATTGACTGAAGCCTCCTGGCAGGGAGATCAGTTGACGGCGGCAGTCCTGGGAATCGGGGTCAATGTTTCCCAAAAATCACTGCCTGCAGAAACACAGCTGGATTTTCCCGCTATCTGTGTGGAAACTGTATTGGGAAAACAGGTCGAGCGAGTCGACTTGTTGTACTCCATATTAGAATACTTGCTTGAGTGGCGGGGAAAAATAGATAAGCCAGATTTCATTTCTGATTGGGAGAACCGCTTGGCTTACCGTGAGTCACAGGTTCAGGTCATAAAGTCAGATGGTTCTACCTTGAGTGGAAAGATATGTGGTCTTTCCCCTGAAGGATTCCTCAGGCTTGATCTCGGTTATGGTGAAATCACGAGTGTTAAGGGAGGAGCCGTAAGTTTAAGACCAGTTAACCAATAATGGCTCAGCCTGCTAGGGGACCTGGTCTGCACCGATCCCGCGTAAGTCGATGTCGGCAATACATGCCAGAGAAGCGACAATGTCTCCCGGCTGTAACCTCATCAAACGAACACCTCGTGTAGCCCGACCTTGCTGTCGGATGGCTGCCACCTTTGTCCTTAAAGCTACTCCGTTTGCGGATATGATTATTAAATCATCCGGTTCTTGAACTACCCTGGCAGCAGCAATGTTTCCTACTTTTTCCAACGCATTTTTATTTATGGTCAACACACCTTTGGTGGCACGTCCTCTTAAGGGATATTCTTTCAATGAAGTCCTCTTACCATAACCTAGGGTAGTTACCAGCATCAAGAAACCCTGGGGGATTACAACCTCCATACCGGTCAGGCGATCACCCTTTGCCAGGCGGATACCGGTGACACCTGCTGCTTGACGGCCCATAGATCTGATCGCGTTCTCCGGTATGCGTAATGCTCGTCCTTTCTCGGTCACCAGGATAATCTCATCATCTCCATGAGTCAGCCGAACCCATCCCAATTCATCATCGTTATCTAGAGAGATGGCGATCAATCCTGATGGACGGACATAAGCAAATTCTGACAAAGAAACGCGTTTGATGCGCCCTTTATGGGTTGCCATGGTAAAGTACTGACCGTTGCCAAATTGTGGTATGACAACAGTTGCAGTGACCGACTCCCCAGGATTCAATGAGAGTATATTGACCATGGGAATACCCTTACCTGTGCGATCTGCATCTGGAATCTGATACGCCTTTTCAGAGTAAACCTTGCCTCGGTTGGTGAAAAACAAGACCGTATCCAGAGTACGGGCTGGGAAAAGCATGGCAACCTCATCTTGGTCTCTGGTAACATGACC
Source organism: Anaerolineales bacterium (assembly GCA_014859065.1). Classification (GTDB taxonomy): domain Bacteria; phylum Chloroflexota; class Anaerolineae; order Anaerolineales; family UBA4823; genus Kmv39. The sequence goes on along the minus strand of JACUUU010000197.1, from coordinate 4,521 downwards.
TGTCACACCACGCCCACCGCGACCTTGGGCGCGGAATGTTTTTGCCATGACACGCTTGATATAGCCACGTTGGGTTATGCTGATCAAGACCGCTTCATCGACTACCAGGTCCTCATCACTGAAATCCTCACTTGCTTCTGCGGCTATGCGTGTGCGTCTTTCATCTCCATAATGGTCCGCTATTTCTTGCAGATCAGACTTGATTAAATCCAGTATTTTCTTGGGGTGAGCCAGCAAGTCCTCCAGGAATGCGATACGTTCCAAGGTTTGTTTCTGTTCATCCTCGATTTTTTGACGTTCGAGCGCTGCGAGTCGGCGCAGCTGTAGGTCTAAAATTGCTTGAGCTTGTTTTTCGGAAAGCGAGAAACGCGTCATTAACCGATCTTTGGCAGCATCAGCGTCTGGTGACCGGCGAATTGTCTCGATAACAGCATCTAAGTTGGCCAGAGCAATCAGCAAACCTTCTAAAATGTGAGCTCGTGCTCGCGCTTTGTCAAGTTGAAATTGAGAACGCCGGGTAATAACCTGGAGGCGGTGTTCAACGTAGATGTGAAGCGCGCGTTTAATCGATAGTAAGCGAGGCTCTCCATCAACCAAAGCCAGCAATTGAGCACCATAAGTTGATTGAAGGGGGGTATATTTGTAAAGCTGATTCAACACTTTCCTAGGTTGGGCATTACGCTTCAATTCTAAAACAATGCTCATACCTCGCCGGTCCGATTCATCGCGCAAATCTGAGATATCATCCAACTTACCTCTGCGAGCCAGATCAGCAATTCGCTCGATCAAGGTTGTCTTATTGAGCTGAAATGGTATTTCGGTTATAACAATACGAAAGCGTCCTGGGCTTGTCTCTTCGATTTGAGCGAAACCACGGACGACGATCCTCCCTCGCCCAGTAGAATAAGCCTGGCGAATGCCTTCATCGCTTACAATAACTCCACCGGTGGGGAAATCTGGACCGGGGAGGAATTTTAGTATGTCTTCAAAGGTCACTTCATCTATACGGTCATAGTTGTCGATCAAATAGGTCAATGCATCACAGACCTCGTTCAGATTATGGGGAGGGATGTTGGTAGCCATACCAACAGCGATTCCAGAGGAACCATTGAGCAGTAAATTAGGAATCCGTGCTGGCAACACAGATGGCTCTTGCAGAGATCCATCGAAATTATCCAAGAAATCGACCGTATTTTGATCGAGGTCTACCAATAGTTCTCCAGCCATGGAAGCCAATCTGGCTTCTGTGTAGCGCATCGCCGCTGGTGCATCCCCATCGATAGAACCGAAGTTGCCCTGCCCATCCACAAGGGTATAGCGCATTGAGAAGTCTTGAGCCATCCTGGCCATGCTTTCATATACCGCTGCGTCACCGTGAGGGTGGTACTTACCAAGTACTTCACCAACGATACGAGCAGATTTTCGGTAAGGCGAGTTGGGGCGCACGCCCATGTCATACATTGCGTACAAGATTCGCCTGTGAACTGGTTTTAGACCATCTCGAGCATCCGGTAAAGCCCGCGCGACGATTACGCTCATTGCGTAATCCAGGTAAGCTGATCGCATTTGCTCGTCGATGTCCACGTTATGAACAGAACCAATTTCCATAATGCACGACCTTGGATAAGATAAAAAGGCGTGTGGACTTTTGAAAGTCGCACACGCTTAAATTATACCGCAGCAAAAGGGGGAATAGCTGTTTTAAGGGAATAACCCTGGTAGCCTCACCATTTCACGGCAGGATAATTAGTCAATATAGATAAGCATCAATTGTCTGAGCGGCTTTACGACCAGCAAGCATGGCAGTGACCACAGTAGCAGGTCCACTTGCGATGTCACCACCGACGAATACGCCCATTCGGCTGGTTGAACCCGTATCGTGATCGGTGATAACCAACCCCCACTTATGAGTTCTTAACCCGGGAGTGGTTGCGCCAATCAATGGATCGGGTCGATAGCCAATTGCCATAATGGCTGTGTCTGCCTCAACCAGGAAATTAGAGCGCGGAATTGGGACCGGACGCCGGCGACCTTTTTCATCTGGTTCACCTAACTTCATCTGGATGCATTCGATTTGCGCCAGACGACCATCCTCATTGGGGATAAACCTGATTGGTTGAGTTAAAAATTGAAACTTTGCCCCCTCCTCTCGAGCCAACTCACGGTCATAGCTATTACACGGCATCTCCTTTTCAGTTCGCCGATAAAGGCAAACAACTTCTTCAGCACCCAGGCGTAAGGCAGTTCTCAGACAATCCGAAGCTGTATCTCCACCGCCAATAACTGCAATTCTCAACCCAGCATGAGGGCGTTCACAAATATTTTTAGGTAAGTATTCAATATCAACATTGCCATGGATGAGGTATTCTGTCGCCTTATAAATACCCGGTAAATTCTCACCAGGCACGCCCATGGGCAAATCAACTCCTGCCCCCACACCGATAAAGACTGCCTCAAATCCATCGGTAAACAAATCGTCAATCGTCTTCGTTTTACCGATAGCCGTGTTTCCAACAAATTCCACACCAGCATGAGATAATTTGTCCCAGTAATTGAACACCAGATGCTTGGAAAGTTTAAAATTTGGTATCCCATAGGTGAGCAAACCACCAGGTGCCGGTTTGGCATCAAAAATTGTCACCCAATGACCATATTTCACCAATCTTTCAGCACAAGACAATCCAGCTGGGCCGGCGCCGATTATCGCAACTTTCTTGCTGCTCGATTCCCCTGGTGTCCAGACGATATCAGCGTTTTTATGCTCAAATTCTGCCACAAATGTTTCTAAAGCTCCTGTCAATACAGGCTCACCACGTTTGGCACGCACACAGGCACCTTCGCAGAAATTTTCATGCGGACATACCCGGCTGCATATTTCAGGCATAGAACTTTTCTCGCGGTACACCCGAGCTGCATCCAAGAATCTCCCCTGTTCAATCAACCATAATGCATAGGAAATGTCGTTATGAGCTGGACATGCTCTTTGGCAAGGGGCGGGGTCAGGACAATGTAAGCAGCGAGTGGCCTCTTCCACTGCCCGCTGCTCATTAAAATGGATGTGTGCTTCCTCGAAGTCACGGATACGCTCACTTACCGGACGAAGTTCTCGTCCTTTGAAAGGCAAACGCATACGGGCTTTTCTATCCACTTTCGGGATTTCACGTTTTAAATTATGCATACCGGTCTTAACCTTAGGTGTGATCAAACAGGAAAATGTGGGCAACCCAGCACTAAGCAGGATCGCCCACATTAACGAAAGGAGGAAATGATGGAGAGCACTCCAGAAGAACCAGACGGTTCATGTCATCAACTTGATGGTGTTAATTCTCCCTTAGGTATTCGTCAATTGCCGCTGCCGCTTTCCGTCCCGCAACCATGGCGGTAACTACTAATTCGGGACCTGTAACTGCGTCACCTCCAGCAAATACACCTGGACGAGTGGTGGCACCTGTTAATGTATCGGCAACGACCAAGCCCCATTTGTGTGTATCCAATCCCGGTGTGGTTTTTCCGATGACTGGATCTGGCCAATAGCCCAGCGCAAGGATAGCGGTATCCGCTTCAACCAGGAAATTTGTCCCTTCGATAGGTACTGGACGTCGCCGACCGGATGCGTCCGGCGCTCCCAACTCCATGCGGATACATTCAATGGATTTGAGATGCCCATCTTCCCCAGCGAGAAAGCGGACCGGTTGGGTTAGGAATTCATATTTAGCGCCTTCGTCTATGGCTATTTGGCGATCGTGTCGATTACCGGGCATTTCTTTTTCGGTCCGGCGGTAAAGACAGACAACTTCCGCTGCTCCCAAACGCAAAGCGCTGCGCAGACAATCTGTAGCTGTATCACCACCACCAATAACGACCAGTTTCTTCCCAATTTCAGGCCGTCCGCGGTATTCAAGTGGTAACAGGCTGTGATCAGGAAGGCTGCAGCGGATCAAAAATTCCGTCGCCTTCATAACACCTGGCAAATCTTCGCCAGGTACATCCATACTAGCATCAACACCTACACCGACACCTATAAATACAGCCTCAAAACCATCTTCAAACAAATCATCAATTGTTTTATCTCTCCCGATGATTGTTTTGTTGACGAAATTTACTCCAGCTTTCTTATAATCCTCCCAAACCGTAAAAACCACCTCTTTGGGTAGTTTAAAATTTGGAATGCCATAAGTGAGCAGCCCCCCCGGAGCTGGTTTTGCATCGAAAATTGTGACAGAATGTCCCCTTCGTACCAGCTGCTCAGCGCATGCTAAACCTGCTGGTCCGGCGCCTACGATTGCAACTTGCTTACCTGTTGGCTCGCCTTTCGGTAAGGATACTTCTACCACTTGACGCTCGTAACAGGTGACAAACGCTTCCAATTGACCGGTTAAAACTGGATTGTGCATTTTGAGGTGTGAACAAGACCCCTGACATAATTGTTCATAGGGACAAACACGCCCACAAATCTCTGGAAGGGAGCTCGTCTGGCGATAAAGGCGAGCTGCTTCCAGGAACTCGCCATTTTCAATTAAC
>JACUUU010000196.1 GCA_014859065.1 Anaerolineales bacterium | reverse complement strand
ATAAATTTTTTTATAACTCTGAATCTTGATATTTTAATTAGATTCCATACCAAAGTTATTTCAGGTTTTACATTTACCTATATGATAAGTTGGAATAACCCTGGATGGAATTATTGTTAATTGATCTGTTCTCCCCTATTATCTAAAGACTTTCAACTCTCGCATCTAGAACTCCCTCGAATTTAGTCAATTAAGAGTAAGATGGTATGGATAACCCATGACATAGTTCACTACCCATTATTCAACTTGTGTGCTATTTTATTGTCTGAGAAATTTGTAAGAATCCATGCATGAATTAGCTGTAACCCAAAGTCTTCTAGATCTGGCAGTAAAACATGCCAAGGAGGCCAATAGCCAACGTATTACCGATCTTTACCTGGTTATTGGAGAATTATCATCTTTTGTGGATGATGCAGTTCAGTTTTACTGGGATTTTTTGGTTCAGGGAACCTTAGCCGAAGGGTCAAAACTGCATATCCGTAGGATTGTTGCTGAACTTCAATGTCTTAATTGTGAATCTCGCTTTCCATTCAATATGGAAGCTTTCGCCTGCCCAGAATGTGAAAGTACCAGACTCAAAGTTGCAGCTGGTGAGGAATTCTTCCTTGAAGCAATCGAAGTAGAATAAATAAGCATCATACAAACTAAAGTAAATAGGATCAAAATGGTAAAAAGGATATCAGTAATCGAAAATATACTAAATGCGAATGATCGTTTGGCTGGTGAGAACCGCGCTTTATTAGATGCCTCTGGTGTTTATTCTTTAAATTTAATGGCATCACCTGGTGCTGGGAAAACCTCATTAATCGAACACACTATAACCAGACTTTCAGCACTTTTTAATTTAGCCGTGATCGATGGCGATCTTGCTACCAGCTTGGATGCTGACCGTGCAGCTGCTGCAGGAGCAGTCGCCATTCAGATAAATACTGGCGGTGAATGTCATTTGGATGCCGCTATGCTTAGTCAAGCTTTAGTGCAAATTGATCTTGACACTATCGATCTCTTGATTGTCGAAAATGTTGGAAATCTTATTTGTCCATCAAGTTTCAAGCTTGGGACTCACAAAGATATTTTGATAGCATCTATCCCTGAAGGGGATGATAAACCCTATAAATATCCGACGATGTATCGCGGTGTTGATGTTTTGATTTTGAATAAAATTGACTTATTGCCCTATGTAGAATTCGACATCGATTATTTTCACCAGGGTGTGAAGCAATTAAATCCGGATATTGAGCTATTCACGACATCATGTCGTACACAGGAAGGATTGGATACCTGGATAGAATGGATAAATACCAGCATCAAATTACGGAAGCGATCTATATTGGCAGAGACATAGAGGTAACCAATGGTTGGTATGCACAATTCGGACGGATCATCTATTGGGCTTCAGCAACCATTGCCTGACAAATTTGCTGTTAAGATTCGTATTAATGGCATTGTTCAAGGTGTGGGGTTTCGTCCATTTGTTTACAATATGGCTATGCGCAATTCCCTCTCTGGCTGGGTGAGAAATTCCTCCTCTGGTGTCGATATCTTCGCTGAGGGTTCTCGTTCTCAAATTGAATCCTTCTTGCTCCAATTAGTCTCTGAAAAACCCCCCCTTGCTGTTGTGGATGACTTCCAACATTTTTTTACCCAAACTCAAGGACTAAATGGATTCGAAATTATCCCCTCTAAGGAAATCTCCGGAGCATTCCAGCCCATCTCGCCGGATGTGAGTATTTGCCCTGACTGCCTGAGAGAATTGTTCGACCCCAATGATATCCGCTTTCATTATTCATTTATTAACTGTACCAATTGTGGCCCACGATTTACCATCATTCAAGGTATCCCGTATGATCGACCAAATACGACAATGAACTCCTTTACAATGTGTGCGGATTGCGCTTCTCAATATGGTGATCCACAAGATCGCAGATTTCACGCTCAGCCGGTTGCGTGCCCCAAATGTGGGCCCAACGTGTGGCTCGAGCTAGGTCAAGAAAATCAAGGGAAAAACAGCCATTCACAAATCGGACAAACCCAAATTGATGCTCAAGGTGATTCCGCGATCAAAATGACACAACTATTGCTCAGCAAAGGTGCAATTGTCGCCATAAAAGGTCTGGGTGGGTTCCATTTAGCTTGTGATGCGTTGAACGATGGGGCAGTTATTCAACTTCGTCAGAGAAAATTACGTGTTGATAAACCATTTGCTCTGATGATGCCGGACATGCAAACAATTGAGCAGCACTGTATAGTTAATGATGAAGAACGGGCATTGTTGAAATCGCGCGAACGACCAATCGTTATACTCCAACGGCGAACAGATTCCAAAATCTGTGAATTTGTCGCACCTAACCAGCATACTCTTGGGGTTATGCTGCCTTATACTCCTTTGCATTATCTATTATTTGCTGAGTTTGACGAGGTAGATCGAGAAAGCTCATTAAACTCCAATAAATTAAGAGCGAAGTTATCATCACCATCTGTTTTGGTAATGACCAGTGGCAATCTCTCTGAAGAACCCATCGCCACCGAAAACAACGAAGCTCGTGAAAAACTGGATTCTCTCTCAGATGCCTTTTTAATGCACAATCGCCCAATTCACATCAGAACAGATGATTCGGTTGTAAGAGTTTTCCCAAATCCTTTAGAAGGTGAAAAGCCGCAATTCACAGTTCAACAGCTTCGTAGGTCACGCGGTTATGCGCCTTATCCAATTCGCTTACCTTGGAATTCGATTCCAATTCTTGCTACTGGCGCTGAATTGAAAAATACTTTTTGCCTGGTTCGCGATCAATATGCTTTTCTCAGTCATCACATCGGTGACTTAGAAAATTATGAAACTCTGTGCGCCTTTGAAAACGGGATCAAGCATTTTGAGAAATTATTCAAAATCAAACCAGAATTAATTGCATATGATCTCCACCCTGATTATCTGGCTTCTCGCTATGCCTTGGACAGAGCAGATCGTGAAAAAATCCCTACAATTGGAATTCAACACCATCACGCTCATATCGCCGCATGCATGGTTGAGCATCGCCTACCCTTTGATTCGGAAGTCATCGGTGTCGCCCTCGATGGAACCGGTTACGGTGAGGATGGAGCGATTTGGGGTGGTGAATTTTTGCTCGCAAGATACCAAGGGTACCAAAGGTTCTATCACCTCTCATATACGCCTTTACCAGGTGGGGATCTTGCAATAAGAGAACCGTGGCGAATGGCATTAGCCTGGATGGATAAATCTGGAATTAGTTGGGATCCTAAATTGCCACCAGTTCGGCACGTCCTAGATAACAAGAAGAATCCTGAACAATTACTGACGACACTATCACATCAACTCAAAACCGGATTGAATTCTCCCCCTACCTCTAGCATAGGTCGTTTATTTGATGCTGTATCTGCACTAATAGGTATCAGACAGGAAGTCAATTACGAAGCACAAGCTGCTATCGAATTAGAGCAGCTCATCGATCCACAAGAAAAGGAGAGCTACCCATTCGATCTTCCAGAAATTGATCAGACATCGGGAGACCTGAGCATCGATGCAGTTCCATTAGTTAAATCACTGGTAAACGATTATGCAGCTGGAACTAAACCTGGTGTTATGTCAGCTCGCTTTCATCGTGGGTTAGCAGATATGATTTACCAGGCGTGTGTTGCAATCCGCAAAAGGTCAGGTGTAAATATTGTTGCTCTCAGCGGTGGTGTATGGCACAATCTCGCTTTATTATCCTATACTTATCAAATCCTTCAAGATGAAGGTTTTACGGTATTAATCCACCGCCATGTACCCCCGAATGATGGAGGAATTGCCGTTGGACAGGCAGCCATCGCGTACAATAGATTTACCCCATGAACAGGAGTTTAAAATGTGTCTAGGTGTTCCAGGAAAAATAGTTAATATTTACGAAAATAATGGCTTGAAAATGGGCAAAGTTGATTTTGGCGGGGTTACTCGGGAGGCTTGTCTTGCCTATGTACCAGAAGTGCAGGTTGGCGACTATGCAATTATCCATGTCGGTTTTGCAATCAACTTACTAAATGAAGAAGATGCTTTAGAAACCCTCGACATGTTGAGAGAAATGGCAAACATCGACGAAGAACTTGATACATAAACACGAGTAAACTAAAAGTCTTCTTCGGCTAAAGAAGATTGAAGGTTCTATATATGAAATATATTGCTGAATATCGGGATGCAAAACTCGTCCAAAAGATTATCGAAGAGATTGAAAAAACTATCACCAAGCATTGGGTAATTATGGAAATCTGTGGTGGGCAAACTCATGCAATCATGCGTTATGGCCTCGACCAATTGCTCCCTGAGAAAATCGAGCTGATTCATGGACCTGGTTGTCCGGTCTGTGTTACCTCTCTTGAATTGATTGACAAAGCTTTGGAAATTGCCAAAATGCCACAAGTTATTTTTACATCTTATGGGGATATGTTGCGGGTTCCAGGGAGTAGAGAAAATCTATTCAATGTGCGAGCGTCTGGAGGTGATGTACGGGTGGTTTATTCACCTCTAGACGCGATTAAGCTAGCTCATCAGAATCCTGATAAACAGGTAGTCTTTTTTGCTATCGGTTTTGAGACCACTGCACCTGCAAACGCCATGAGTGTGATACAAGCTAAATCGCAAAATCTAGATAATTTTTCTTTATTGGTTTCACATGTCTGTGTCACACCTGCCTTACGAGCTATCCTTAGTTCTCCAAGCAACCGGGTTCAAGGGGTTTTGGCTGCCGGCCATGTCTGCTCGGTAATGGGATATTGGCAGTACCCTCCTCTTGCAAACGAATTCAAAGTTCCAATCGTTGTTACTGGTTTTGAGCCATTGGATATCGCCCGGGGTGTGCTTATGGCAGTTAAATTGCTTGAGAACGGTGAGTATAAAGTGGAAAATGCTTACCCTAGAGCTGTAACTTACGAAGGTAATCGTCCAGCCCAATCCATGATTGATAGAGTTTTCATGGAATGCGATCGTAAATGGCGAGGAATTGGCACTATTCCTTCCAGTGGTTGGTCATTACGTCCTGAATTTGCTGAATTCGATGCAGAATCACGTTTTTCTGTTCAAGAGCTGCAATCTGAAGAATCGCCAATTTGCATAGCGGGAAGCATCCTCCAAGGTCTAAAAAAACCCATTGACTGCCCGGCATTTGGCTCTTCTTGTTCCCCTGAACATCCCCTTGGAGCTACTATGGTTTCTTCTGAAGGCGCCTGTGCAGCTTACTATCGATATACACGTCGTTCTGGGGTAGAGAAACCCGTGACATCTGTTATTTCATCTCAGGAAGATTATCGATGAGCGATCAAGAGAACATCGACATCCAGGGAGCTGTTTGCCCGCTCCCCCTGGTACAGGACAAACAAGTGATTATGGGACATGGCAGTGGAGGAAAGCTAAGTCATGATCTGATCTCTCAACTGTTTATCCCACCATTTGATAACCCTGCTCTTCGTGCCGGAAATGATGCTGGTATTGTGAAAATAAACGATAGGATGCGTCTAGCCATCAGCACCGATTCCCATGTTGTATGGCCTCTCTTTTTCCCAGGTGGTGATATTGGTCGCCTGGCAGTCTGCGGCACAGTAAATGACGTCTCGATGATGGGTGCCTCTCCAATGTACCTCTCTGCTGGTTATATCCTGGAAGAAGGTTTGGAACTGCCTATACTTCAAAAAGTCATTCAATCTATGCAAGAGGCGGCAGTTGAAGCAGGTGTGCAAATTATTGCAGGTGACACTAAAGTTGTCCAAAAAGGAAAAGCTGATTTACTTTACATTAACACAACTGGCGTCGGAATTCTAGACAATAAGCTTTCGATCCATGGGGCAAATGCACATCCCGGTGATGTGGTTATTGTCTCCGGACCAATTGGGGATCATGGAATTGCGGTTTTAAGTGCTCGAGGTGATTTGGGCTTTGAAGTGGATATCAGCAGTGATATTGCTCCACTCAACCATCTAGTCCAGGCGATGATCTCAATCGATAATTCTTTTGAGGATACCGAATCAACTCGTAGGAATTCACCAATCCATGTATTGCGTGATCCAACACGAGGTGGTTTGGCGACCAGTCTGATCGAAATTGCGCGCCAATCTCTAGTTAACATTCTATTGGATGAAAGTAAGCTCCCAGTCCGACCTCCAGTTGCAGCTGCTTGTGAGATGCTGGGTTTCGATCCGCTCTATATAGCCAATGAGGGCAAGCTAGTGGCGTTCGTCGAAAGAGAATACGCTGATAAAATTCTTGAGATAATGAAAAATACTCGTTATGGAGAAGAAGCTGAGATTATCGGAGAAGTTCGATCCAATCCAAAAGGTCGCGTTTTAATGAAAACATTAATTGGAAGTACAAGGGTAGTTGAAATTTTATCAGGAGAATTGCTTCCCCGTATATGCTAACCGGAATTGGATGATCCTTTTGAATAATTCTGTTTATCAACGATTATCCAGGTGTTGTGTCTTTCATTTTCGATTCTAATTTGAGATTCTTTATCGGGGAAAAAACTGGCAATACGTTCAGGGGAAAAGAACTTACTTCGCATTAATGCCAATTTTTCAAAGAGAGCTATAAGTTTGACGCTCAAAACATTGATATTCAATTCTTCAATGATGATCCTTCCCCCAGGCTTCACTAACCGCCACATTTCTTGAGCTGTAAGATGCTGGTCATAAACATGATGCAGTGCGTCCACCATAACAATTCGATCGAAAGAATTATTATCAAATGGCAACGATTCAGTTTTAGAACAAACGGAAGGTAAACCTTTTTTGTTCAATGCTTGACGCAACATAGCAAAAGATAAATCTACAACAATGATGTTT
>JACUUU010000195.1 GCA_014859065.1 Anaerolineales bacterium | reverse complement strand
GCAATTCAGCACCCATGAGTTTTGATCCGTTTGGATCGAGTTTTCCCAAAGGACTGTCATAACCTTTCCCAAGAATTTCCGCTGGTATCGAATTGCTGATTGGCCAATACAGGCACGCATAACAGCATTTCTTTCTTTTCTAACTGTCATAGTGAAATGATTTGGCATGCGACTGGCTGCAGTGCCATGACGAGAAGAGTAAGTGAAAACATGACCACCAGAAAACTCCATCCGCTTTACAAAAGTCAAAGATTCTGTAAACTCAGATTCACTTTCACCAGGAAAGCCGACAATTATATCGGTTGTAATAGCAACATCTGGAATTGCATTGCGTGCTGCGTCTACCAATTCAGCGAAGGATTCGGGAGTGTTTTTACGTGCCATTCGGCGTAAAGTAGCCTTACATCCAGATTGAAGTGGTAGATGTAGATGGCGACACAAGCGGTTATCGTCCCATAGTGAAAAGAAAGATGGGTCTAAATCCCAAGGTTCAAGGGAAGATAATCTCAAACGAGGAGTTTCCGTTCGGCGAAAAATGGTCTCCACCAATTCCCGGAGATGGGTTGGAGGCGAAAGATCTTGTCCCCAAGATCCAAGATGTACACCAGTAAGCACGATTTCGCCTGTGTTATTAGGGTCATCAGGAAGATCATTAAAACAAGAATTTATATCGGCGAGAACTTCAGGTATCGAACGGCTGCGAGCCGGACCACGGAGATTGGTTGTTATACAGAAAGTACAATGGTTATCACAACCATCTTGGACTTTGATGAAAGCGCGGGTTCGTCGTCGAGAGCCTGGAATGGTCTCCCGTGAAACGATATTTAAATTTAGATCTTCCAAGGGGATATCGAGAATTTGTGGAACCAACTGTTCTTTAGATGAATTCGGAATTACCCGGGAAACTTTTGGGAGCGATGCGGCTGTGAGCGGGTCGTGGGAAGACCAACAACCTGTAACGACAATCTCTCCTGCTCCGGTTCGGCTTGCTTGCCGGATCTTTTGGCGAGAGTCCGACGCTGCAGCCGCTGTCACAGCGCATGTGTTTACTACAACAAGGTCAGCATCAACAGGATCAGGTACAAGCGAGTGCCCCGCAGCTCGGAACTGACGGGCGTAATTTTCTATTTCGCTTTGATTTAATCGACAGCCTAATGAATCTAAATATATTCTCATGACATATCAATACTTATCTTAACACCCTTAATCGAACAATTCTTTAAAACATCCTACCATCTTTGACCCAACAAAAACCTTCCACCATGTTCTCGAATGAATAAGGTCTAAGGTTTTCTCACATGAAAATTCGAAAATGATATCTCTAATCCTGGATCATCCAATGTTCCAGCTAGTAAACCAACATCGCCTAAGGAGAATTCTGTATCCCGCACCGAGATCAAGTGTTCTCCATTTACATACAGAGTGAGCGTATCTCCGACACAGTCAGCCCGCAGAAGGTTGCTTGAAAAACCCTGGTGAATGATTTCACTTGGAGGCATATTTTTACTGCCTATCAATGTCTGTTGACCATTGACGGCTTTACCGATACCGTAATATCCATCACTACTAATAATCATGAAATAATAATTATGGTCATCTTTCCAACGACAGATAACACCATATATGTTATCATCAGTCCCTGTCTTTTTAGTGACATCAACATAAACATGCACATCAGCGAAGTTTAATCCAGGTGTGGCTGTAATCAAACCATTGGTTGCGTTGATTACAATTCGGTAAGATCCATCCTCATAGTATCTGGCTCCCAAATCAGAATAAGTTAAATTCTTCCACCCACTAGATGGATCTTTAAAGTCATCTTGAAAAAGAATACTATCACTTGGCAGATCCGTCCACGTGTAGGCTAAATCAAAGACCTGGCATGCTCCAAGAGTGAAAACTGATACGATCAATAATACGAGAAGTTGCATTGTCTGTACCTTTGCGGATTTCAAATCAATGACACATCAATGTTGTTCTGCAATTGGATCTGAAAAATAGCTTTGCAACAACCGGTTGGCTTGACTGGCGGTTGGTGATTCGGGTGCTGCTAAGGTCCTAGCTATAGTAAGTTCATAATAAGCGTTTCGTGTCTGACCAAGTAGCAGATGAAGAAACCCCAAGTGCAAATGAGCTGGTGCATAGTCTGGATCAGCTTCTAGAGCACGTAGTAAAAACCGCTCTGCAGTATAGTTGTCGTCCAAACGAATATAGATTTGGCCCATTAAGTCTAAGGAGACAGGGTCCTCAGGATCCAAAAAGAGTGCTTGCCTTGTTGCTGACAGAGCGTATTCTTTAATGTCGAAATCATATATTATTGAAAACCTGGCTAAAGCTTGCCAGTAAGTGGGGTCTCGAGGGGATAATTCAGTGGCTTTAAGGTAATAGCTCAACGCTACATTGATATCACCTAGGTGGGCTAAGGTATTCCCCATTTCTACCTTAATAACAGGGTTGAGTGGGTCAGTTTGGGCAGCAGCGTATAAAAAAACAAATGCCAAATCGTATCGCCCTTGACGTTGCCAATAAACTGCCATAAAGGTATTCCCAGAGATTGATTGTGGATCTAATTCCAGAGATTTTTGGATGGAAGCATAACCATCCAGACCTAGCTGTTGCTGGGTTTCACCTAAAAATGCCCAGGCATCAGCATAATCTGGGCGTGCTTGAATAACTTGGTTAAAGGTCTCATGGGCAATCCTCCACTCATTGAGCGATGCCATAGTTTGACCAATAATCATTTGTGTATAAACTGGATCACCAATCAAAAGAGAGGAGTTGAAATTCCGTTGAATGGTTTGTACTGCGGTGGTAAGGCTCGGATCAAGCTCAGAAGCTATCAAAAGATAACCTAAGGCGGATTCTGGATGTGTTATGGCAAGAAGTAATCCAAGTTGGTAATGATATTCTGTATTTGAGGGAAATAATTCTATCAAAGATTTTAATACTTTAATCTGGTTCGGATAATCATCCAGGCTTTGATAGCTCCGGTAAAGGCGGGGAAGGAGTTCAATCGCAGGGCCTCCTTGGTTCAACGAAGCCTCCCAAATTCCGATTGCCAATATGAGATTATCGGACATATGTGCTGCGTCTCCCATCAGGATCTGATTTTCCAAGGATAATCGGTTGGCTTCAGCCAGATGCCTGAAATGGATAATTGCCATTGAAGGGTTGTCGGCTTCGAGGGAGTAGATTGCGGTCAATTCACGGAGGTCGTAACGCCAGGGGAGGTAATCAACAAGGTGGATCAGTTTTTGGGATATTTCAGTAGGGCTATCATTATTTATTGAATAATAAGCCCGGACCATGATTTGAGAAATGATATGAGGGCGTGGTGATATCCCCAAAAGAGGGATTAAAAGGATAGGGATTATCAATCTTGCCCATAAGTGAATATCCCATCTATTGTTCATTTACGGTGATTATATTAGGAAGCGGTTAAGATTGGAAGAGTTATGATATAGTCTTGTAGACTATGAAGTGTTGAAGTATAAACAAAACGAGGTGTAGGAATAAGGTTGCTGGAAAAGGTGACAAATTTCAGTTGAAATCTGGGTATCAAGTGACTATAATGGGTTGGATTTTCAAGAGAGGAATTCTATGGAATTTACTTTGACTGATGAGCAGCGCATGGTGCAGCAAATGGTTAAGGATTTTACGCGATCTGAAGTTGCTCCAGTCATCAAGGAATTTGACCGCAAGCAAGAAATGGCCTCATTCATCCTTCCCCGTATGGGTGAACTTGGGATTTTGGGAATCTGTATACCTGTGAAATATGGTGGTCAGGGGATGGATTACATCTCACTCGGTCTTGCTTGTGAAGAATTAGAAGCCGTCGATTCTTCATTAAGGGTGGTCATGTCTGTTCATGTGGGTTTGAATAGTATGGGTCTCCTGCAGTGGGCTACTGAGGAGCAAAAAGAACGTTTTTTGGTCCCACAAGCACAGGGATTGAAAATTGCTTGTTTTGGTTTGACAGAACCAGGAGCTGGCTCTGATGTTGCTTCGATCATGAGCACTGGTCGGCGAGAGGGCGATTCATATGTGTTGAATGGCGAAAAAATGTGGATATCACTGGCGACGAAAGCTGATCATGCACTTGTAGTAGTTCGCACCAGACAGGATTCGGGCAAGCCGCACAGTGGATTAACCGCTTTTTTGGTGGAGTTAAATCGACCAGGAGTAAGACGTGGGGACATCCATGGAAAGTTAGGAGTGCGAGCTGGTTCTACTGGTTGGCTTGCTTTTGATGATGTACGTGTACCTGTTGAAAACCGAATTGGGGAAGAAGGTGAAGGTTTTCAAATAGCTATGTCCTGTTTGGATAATGGACGTTATACAGTCGCTGCAGGAGCTACTGGATTAATCCGTGCCTGTTTGGATGCGAGCGTTCATTATGCAAAAGAGCGCAAAGCTTTCGGAAGAGAAATCGGTAAAATGCAGCTTGTCCAGCAGAAAGTTGCTAAAATGGTACAATCTTATGAGATTTCTCGGTTACTCTACCTAAAAGTTGGCTGGATGAAAAACAAAGGAATGAGAAATACACGGGAAACATCTCTGGCAAAGTGGTTTGCAACTGACGAATCGTTTAAAGCAGCATCTGAGGCGATACAGGTGCATGGCGCTTATGGATATAGCGACGAATATGATGTGGAGCGATATTTAAGAAATTCGAAAGGTGCTGTTATTTACGAAGGCACAAGTGAAATTCATCAATTAATCCAGGCAGGTTATGCATTTGGTTATCGTGAAGACGGAAATTTGAGATGTGAATTACCCGCTTTCAATGCGGAGATCTGGCAGAATTAGTAGAGATAAAAGAATAACCACATAAACAAAAATCAATTGACTAAGGAGGTTACCTTGAAAATAGTAGCATGTGTCAAACAAGTACCTGATTCTGCTGCAAAAGTTGTGGTAGAGGATGGTCAGGTCACCTGGGGAGATGCACCACTGGTCATAAACCCATGGGATGAATATGCGGTTGAGACCGCACTTGTACAAGCTGAAGAACATGGGGCAGATGTGATTGCAATAAGCATCGGGGGAGAAAGTGCTAAAGAAGCGCTTAAGCATGCTCTAGCTATGGGTTGTAATGAAGCAATTCTCATCTCGGACCCAAAACTTGAAGGATTGGATAGCCTGACAACGGCAAAAGTGCTAGCCGCCGCGATCCAAAAGGTTGAGGATGTACAATTGGCATTCTTTGGCAGACAGGCGATTGATGGAGATGTTGGAGTTACAGCTGCTCAAACAGCACGAGTGTTAGGATGGCCAGCTTTTACCTTAGTCTCGACGATATCAAAATTGGATCCCAATTCAGGGACAATCCGGGTTGAACGATCAATCGAAGAGGGAAGGCAAATTGTAGAAGGGAAGCTACCTGGAGCAGTGAGTGTAGTTAAAGACATCGGAGAACCTCGTTATCCTTCATTTATGGGGATACGCAAAGCTTCTCGGGCAAATATCCCTACATGGAGCCTTGTTGACCTCGATTTGGGAGAATTTACCCCAACCGTGAAATGGCCGGAATTGATGAACCCACCTCAACGGGAGATCAAGACTGAGATAATTGAGGGTGAGAGTGCAGCTGAGATTGCGGAAACACTCGCTGATAAGATACTTGAAGAGAAGGTGCTGTGATGACCAATAAAATTTGGGTATATATTGATCATTTTAAAGGGCAGGTACACCAGGCTTCCTGGGAAGCGATTGGTGCTGGACGAGAAATCGCTGACCAAATGGGCAGTGGAATCGCTGCAATATTAGCTGGATCGAATGTTGGAGAATTGGCCAAGCAAGTATTCCATTACGGTGCCGATGAAGTTTATTTGGCAGATGACCCGTTATTGGAAGATTACCGCGCTGAACCATACACAACAATAGTGAGTTCATTAGCAAAGGATCACAAACCCGAAGTAATTTTATTTCCTACAACAACACGGGGACGTGAATTAGCTGCAATGAGCGGCGTGGACCTGGATGCCGGCGTCATGCCGGATGTTATCGCTATGGAAATTGAAGATGACAAAATAATCGCAACCAGGCCTATCTACGCTGGAAAACTGTTGTCAATGGTATTTTCCACAACTAAACCGCAAATTCTGACTTTGCGGGTTAGGGCTTTTGAGAAACCGGAAGCTGATACATCTCGAGAAGGAACCCTAACTAAAGTAGATATTCCTGTTAGTGAAGAAGGAATACCTACCAAAGTGGTAGGATATACCCAATCAGAGGAAGGGGTTAGCCTATCTGATGCAGCTGTGATCGTATCAGCAGGCCGAGGTGTTTCTAATAATCCAGATTTGTCCCCTCCAGATGGCATGGATGAGAAAGAAGCCGAAGTCTGGCGAGCTCAACAAGGATTCGCACTTATCGGTGAATTAGCTGATGTATTGGGGGGAGCTTTAGGGGCAAGCCGTGCGGCTGTGGATGCAGGTTATATCCCTTATAATCACCAAGTAGGACAAACTGGCAAAGTTGTCTCACCAGATCTTTACATTGCCTGTGGCATTTCTGGGGCAATCCAACATCAGGCTGGAATGCGAACCAGTAAAATTATCGTTGCTATTAATAAGGATCCGGAAGCCCCAATCTTTAAGATGGCGAGATATGGTGTTGTGGGAGACATGCATAAGATCGTTCCTGAGCTCACAAAAATATTCCGCATGCGATTAGGAAAGTAAGTAATTGTTTTTGGTGTAAAGTTTGTTTAAGGGTTGCCTGAGGGATTTGGGCAGCCCTTTTTTCTAATGAATCCCAACAATTATGCTTGAAACCGCTAAGATTATAAATCCGATGGATAGTATTCTGGAGTGAGAATTCAATAGAATCTACAGAT
>JACUUU010000194.1 GCA_014859065.1 Anaerolineales bacterium | reverse complement strand
ATACCAGGTTAGCTCTTGTTGGATTAATCCTGACACTTCTCCTTTTCAGCGCGTCTTGGGGGAGACAGGTAGAGGCTGCTGAAAGTGAAGATTTACCAGAGCGTCTAACCTCTATCTTGGTAACCCAAGAAGCCTTCGAATGGTGGCTCATCCGTTGGAAGGACAACCAGTTTACATGTCAAATTTTTACTGATCACGAGAATCTACCATCTGGGCAAGAAGTCTTTAACGCATGTGGAAACACGGTCTACACTGAATGGGTAGAAACACCTCCTTGTGAGAGCGCGTTAGCGGGCGGTGAAGCCGTCGAATCATGCTCGGGCTTATATCTCCACAACGTCGGTCACCGCGTTGTGGAGCGGTTGTTTACCGTTGATCTCCCAACACCAAAGGTTTGGATCGATCTTGCTAACTGCAATCCGATCATCCCTGAAAATCTGTGTAGAGAAATGCCGTCCCTCCTGTTCACAGGCGAAGAACCGCTCCCAAATGAACAAATCACTGCTATCCATGTATCTGTCGATGGAGTCAGATATACCTGTGAAGGTGAGACGTGCGTGATTCCCCTGCAGCCAACCACGGGGCGAGGGGTTGAGATTGTTTTCTGGGCAGACTCAAGCTTTGGCGATTCCAGTAATGAATTCAGCGCTTTAGTACGCCTTTTTGATAGTGGCGTTCCCAGCCATCCGGGAGGCGGGGGTTGGTATATAGATGTATTAAGTTCTCAATGGCTTGGAGGGGCAACGGAAAGTTGTGCGCAAATGTGGAAAACGTTTCCAACCGTTGGAATTCCACCACGCTGGTTGTCAACACCAACACATGAAGACTATTTAGCCTCTAGTGAGCCATACCATTATCTGGCAGGACGGCTGATCGCTCACAATTTAGTAGATACAGAGGGCTGCCCTGATGCGGGGTTATTGCCAAATGGTTATGCCAATCCCTGCGGCTTAGAAAGAGCACGAAATATGGTTGATCTCTGGCAAAACAGATTTGATCCTCTGATCCTCAAAGCTGCTGATGAGACTGGTCTACCTGCCCAGCTGATGAAGAACTTGTTTGCCCAAGAAAGCCAATTTTGGCCAGGTGAATTTCGCATCGCCCAGGAGTATGGACTTGGTCAATTGACGGATATGGGGGCTGATACAGTCTTGTTGTGGAATCAATCTTTCTACAGTCAATTTTGCCCCTTGGTACTCGAAAATAGTGTCTGCGCTCGGGGTTATTTAAAACTCAACAAGGACGAACAAGCAATTTTACGCGGGGCTTTAGCAGTTCATACCGGTGCTGACTGCCCGGATTGTCCGGAAGGCGTTGATCTCGACCAAGCTGATTTCAGTGTAATGATTTTCGCCCAGAGTATATTGGCTAACTGCAGCCAGGTTAGCCGGACAGTCTACAACGCAACCAGAAGTTCGCCTGGTGAAGTGAGCGGCTATGCAGATTTATGGCGTTTTACCCTGGCAAACTACAATGCCGGGGCAGGCTGCCTCGCCCATGCTATCCACACCACTTGGCAGCAGAGATTGCCCCTAACCTGGGATCATGTGTCCACCAACTTCACCGAGGCTTGTCAGGGGGCAATTACTTATGTTGAAAATATCACCAAATAGAATAATTGGTTTATTCAATCCCGCGGATTAGATCCAAGAACTCTTCCCATTCTTCATTGAAAAAGTGAATGGTGACATTGTTTATTTCCAGGTGGTAGCTTGTCTCGCCATCTGGCTCTTCAACCCGCCATGCCAGAAAATTTTCGGTTTCAGAAATTGTTTCAGTATTCAATTCAGGACCTTCACCAACGTTCATGTGTCTCTCCTATTATTACGGTGCTGGTAAAACGAACCAGGGGTTTATAAAGCCCCCCAGGTATCTTATCTCAAAATGCAGATGGGGACCAGTTGAGTTTCCAGTACTACCAGCAAATCCAATCAGCTGTCCTTGGGAAACACTTTGGCCACATCGCGCGATAACCTGGCTGAGATGAGCGTATAAAGTTTGGTAACCATTGCCGTGGTCGATCATGATCATGTTGCCATAACCTCCAAACGCAGCTCCAGAAAAAACGACCACACCGCTATCGGCAGCATAGATCGATGCTCCCATACCAGCCCCAATGTCGATGCCTAAATGCCCAGACCAATAATCATTGCCAACAACATATCGATTAGCAGCCGGCCAAACAAAAGATCCCGTGCCATAAGCACCATCATATCCCCCTGGGCAAGTTCCTGCACCCAACACTTCACTGGATACCCCAGCTCTTCCTCTAGGAATCGTCGGCACCAACCATTGTCTAAACTCGCGTTTACCTCCAGGAACCATGACCAGTCTGCCAGCTTCTATCTCAGGATTTATCAATTCGATATTATTACCAGGCCAATCAATGATGTCCTCAGGATTGGCTTCAAACATCGCGGCGACACCTACAATTGTGTCCCCCTCCTTCCATTCATATAAAACCCCATCCACCGCTGGTATCTTCAACTCCATCTCCAATGTTAATCTATCAGGGTTATCGTTTAGCAGATCGTAATTAGCCCATAGAACGGTTTCAGGTGTGATACCAAAATTACGAGCGATGCCAAAAACTGAATCACCGCTTTGAACGGCGTAGGAAATTATTTCTTGCCTAGGTCTGTTGGGAATAATGGTGCTGTAAGAAGTTCGTCGCGAAACCGCCTGAACGTCGTCGGAAATTGACCACTCCGGTAGCATCACTTGAGTTTGCTGTGAGCTAACCAGGTTTGTATTTTCTTCGACAGCTGCCAGAACAGGACCAGAAGAGCTTATGCTGGAATTCTGGGTTTGCCAAACAAGATAACCGGCAAACACAATCATCCCAATCGCGAAACCCCAGGAACCCCAATAAATCCATCCATTTTTAGGGGTAGATTGCTGAGAATCAGGTCGAAACACTAATTCTCCTCGTGAAGTGTCTCTAAAAATTCCTGGTTGCTGGCAGTACGGGCAATCCGTTGAATAATCGCCTCAGTTGCTGTAGCTGGATCTAAACCAGCCCCATGAGGTGGTTGTGACGCCATTTGGTCAAACATCCGCCGCATCAACCATACCCGAGGAGTTATATCCGGACCTAACAATAATTCTTCACGTCGAGTAGACGAACGTTCAATGTCAATTGCCGGGAAGACACGCCGTTCCTGTAACTTTCGAGACAGATGTAGCTCCATATTCCCGGTTCCTTTGAACTCCTCGTAAATGACATCGTCCATTCGAGAGCCAGTATCTATCAAACAGGTGGCAATGATAGTCAATGACCCCCACTCCTCAATATTACGGGCTGCACCGAAAAAACGTTTAGGTGGGTACAACGCTGATGGATCAATACCACCAGAGAGCGTCCGCCCGGATGGCGATACCACAAGATTATATGCCCGGGCTAAACGTGTGATCGAATCCATCAGGATGACCACATCACGACCCACTTCAACCAGGCGTTTTGCACGTTCAAGCACCATTTCAGCCACGCGCACATGGGAGGTCACTGGTTCATCAAAGGTTGAAGAAATCACCTCTGCGTCTACCGAACGGTCCATATCAGTGACCTCTTCAGGACGCTCACCAATCAATGCCACCATCAAATGGACATCCGAATGTTTTGTGGACACTGAATTGGCTAGTTGTTTCAAGATCGTAGTTTTTCCTGCCTTAGGTGGAGATACGATCAAACCGCGTTGTCCGCGCCCAATCGGGGTCACCAGATTAATCAAACGCGTCGCCAAATCATGACGGTCGGTCTCAAGATCAAAGCGCTTATCTGGAAATATAGGGGTGAGTGACTCAAAAACTGGACGACGTTTTATTTCATCCGGATCAAGGCCATTTATACTTTCTACTTTAAGGAGACCATAATGTCTTTCTGATTCTCGGGGAGGTCGTACATGCCCTATGACTAGATCTCCATTTCGTAGGTTATAACGGCGTATTTGAGATTGTGACACATAAACGTCATAAGGACCTGGCTGGTAATATCCGGAGCGAAGGAAACCAATCCCCTCACTCATTATTTCCAGAATGCCTCCGCGCAGTTCGAGGCCTTGACGCTCAGCTTCAGCTTGTTGGATCTTAAGAATGAGATCCTCTTTCTTCAGGCGGTTGGCATTCTGAACATTCAGGTCCCTCGCCATCTGACGAAGTTCGCTCAGTGGTGTCGTTTCTAATTCAAGAACTTTCATAATTTGTTTTCTCTAAAAAATTGATTTCGGACAAGATGTGTACTATATGGCTGATTATTAGAACCTATATAACCACGATATTCACTAGATTTTCCCCACCTAAAAACTTGGAGATGGCAGATTTATATGCCTTTACCTGTTCCTGAGCGATGAATGACGCTCTTATTTTCACAAGCAGAACGCGGCGGGGGAGCCGTTGAGTAAGGATTTAATCATTAAAAGGGATGACCACAATTCGAAAAGGGAAGGTTACTCGCACATTATAGCACGCTAGTCTATAGACTGCAAGCATTTAGCCAGCTACCCCATAAGCCTTTCTTAAGCTCAGGCTTGCTCTATTATAATTGATTAAAACCAAAACAGGTAGAGAAAAAGGGCTGTCCAATCATTATTGTCAGACAGCCCTTAAGGGTTCCTAATAACTTAATTCTAAGGGCAATTTATAACTTTTCCATTTGCAATTGCCGAGCCACCGCTCGCTCTGGCATTGCACACTCCTTGGAGGGATTTATCTTTATTGTTATTCTTATTTTCATTTGATAATTTAACCGAGCCTGATTTATCCTCTTTCTCGGGTTTATTGCCAGGTTTGTTTTCTGGCGAGTTTCCTGGATGATTATCCTGTTGATCTGATATAGAGTCTTCTATGTTTGCTTCATCTTGTTGTTGATTGAACTTTTTCCCCTTTTTCATTCCAGGGAGATCCCCATTCGATTCTTCAGCTTTCAATTCCTGTCTTACATGTCCAACTCCAAGAAGAGAAGGTTTGCCATATTCCTTGAATAGTTCACCTATGCCTGTTCCACTCAAAAATTCTTCGATTAATTCTTCCACGGTTAGGTCATCATTTGCTTCCGCAATGGCAAACAACTTAACCAGCACACCAAAACCAATCCCCTCTTGGTGGTACTCAGCAATCTTTTCAATTGTTTGGATTAGCTTACCGTCCTCCAGTTCCCAATCAACCGTCAGGGTATCAAGCGCCTCCAGGAGTTCTTCATCGACACCATTTTCACCAAGTTCGAATTCTAATGCTTCCCCATCTACAAGAACGGTTAAGGTACCATCTTCATAGGAGATCACATACCCCTCGATGTCGAATTCATCATCGCAGTCCACCAAATACCATTCTTCTTCAAATTCTACAAGGCAAACATGAGATATATTTAAGGCTTCTGTGAGGTCTTCTACACTGATGCCAAAGTATATCCCCAGCAAATTCACAATCGGATGGTCAGCAGTGATCTCTTCAATGGTCACCGTACACAGGGGGTCATCCTCATTATCTGGGTTATAAATCGTAACAACAGCAGATCCATCCACAAGGTCAATTCCCACAACCGTTCCTGTGATATCGCCATTGAGACATTCTTCGAAATCCTCGATATCAACGGGTGTAAGCTCCTGAGCTGCAACGCTACCGAAAACAAGCAGAACTAAAGCTGCAACCAAAATTATCATGGTTTTTGTTCTTGTTATCATAAGATTTTCCTCCAAATTTCTTGACAATTTAAGGAGTTGTTTGCCAACTCCCGTTTAAATAGACGATATCAAACCGAATTTGTTACTTAATTGATCATAGCCCATTAGTACTAGAAACAGGTTGTTCGTTTTCAAACAAAGAGTTCTAACTATTTTACAAGTCCCACCTACTTGCGACGCCACATCTTAGCTAGATGTCGGGGAAATAATTTTTTCCGAAAGGCACTGAAAACCGGGAGAAAGTTCCAATGGTATAATTTAGATAATAGGCAACCATGATAAGACACGGAGCGCAAAAGGCAGTTGCTGAGAACTCCGTGTTTTTCTGGTGCACACTTATTCTGCTCAGGAATTATTCAAGAATTATGTTGGAGAAACTCGCCAAAATCGAAGAACGTTACGAAGAAATCCTTCAACTGTTAATGGAGGTTGGGGATGACTATCAGCGCGCCACTGAGTTAAACATCGAACGAGCTGAGTTGGAACCTTTGGTGAGCAAATCTCGCCAGTATCGCCAAAAAATGGTTCGGTTAGAAGAAGCTCGGGATCTGCGAGCTGCAGAAGATTTGGAATTGCGCGATCTGGCAGAGAGCGAAATCACCGAACTGGAACCTGAAGTGGAGCGCATCGAGAATGAGCTCAAATCGATGCTGTTACCTCGTGATCCCCGCGATAAACGAAACGTGATTATGGAAATACGCGCAGGGACCGGTGGAGACGAAGCTGCCCTATTCGCTGCTGATCTATTTCGAATGTATAACCGTTATGCAGAAAGAAAAAACTGGGTAGTTGAAGTCCTTTCCACCAATGAGATCGGCATCGGGGGATACAAAGAAATCACCTTCTCGATAAAGGGAAGCGGAGCTTATTCGCGTTTGAAGTATGAATCGGGTGTTCACCGTGTCCAGCGAGTACCAGCCACTGAATCGCAGGGTCGCATCCACACATCCACTGCCACAGTGGCTGTTTTGGCTGAAGTCGACGAAGTTGAAATTTCGGTGCCAGAGAGCGATATCCGTATGGACGTTTACAAAGCTGCTGGCGCGGGAGGTCAGAGTGTTCAGAAAAACTCAACCGCTGTACGCCTTACCCATATTCCCACGGGCATGGTTGTGCAGTGCCAGGATGAACGCTCTCAACTCCAAAACCGACTGCGAGCAATGAGCATCCTGCGCGCCC
>JACUUU010000193.1 GCA_014859065.1 Anaerolineales bacterium | reverse complement strand
GAAGGCGGACAAAGAACGTCCGAAGAAAGGGAAAGGTAAGAAGAAGTGACCACACGCGCGGAGATGCGAGCGATCGCCAGGGAGACTTTGGCGGATACGGTCATATGGCCGGACAAGTCGATAAATGCATGGATCGCTGATGGGATAAGAGATTACTCGAATTATTTCAAGCGCCAGACTACGTCGACGATCGTATGCACAGCGAACGTAAGGGAGTACAGCCTGGCAAGTTTACCGATAACGGACTTGCTGCGGGTAGAGTTCCCTAAATACCTGGAACCACCCAGATATTTGATGTTCAAGCCGGAGACGAGCAATATTATAGACCTGCCGGTATATGACGTGCGTGGAGATCCTCCAATCACATTGGTGATTGGTGAGCTACCTGTGACAGGAGACGAGATAGAGATAACCTACTCGGCGGACCATCTGATACCGGAGAATGATGATGCGACCTTGACTGTGCCTGACATTCATCTGGAGATAATCAGGTTGTTCGTAATCTGGCAGGCAATTAAGAGGGTGGAAATAGCGGAGACAGCGGACCCTGACAGGCTATCGATGATCTTAGGGCAGCTGGGAATTAATGCAGTTAGGGCTGAGAGAGTTTACCGATACAAACTAGAAGAGTACCGCAAGAAGATGGCAGCCAGCGGAAGAGCTGGTCCATGGGTGATGGACTCGCATGACAGGATTTACTGATGGCAGCTAAGACTATAAGTGAGGGCAGGCGAGTACAAGGGACGGCAGAAGTGCTGCACGAGAGGGCGGGTAGGTTGGTTGGATATTTAGTGAGCCACAATGAAGAGGAAGCACAAGCGGTAACATTCTACGACTCCTCGTCGACCAGTGGGACGGTATTACATAAAGTTTGGATACCTGCAGGGGAGGTCGTCTATATTCGATTTGGAATGTCTTCGGCGCGTGAAGAGGCGAACATAGAACGTTCGGCGATACCGTTCTCTGCGGGACTGGCTGTGGACCCGGGGTTATGTGATGTGGCAGTGTGGGCGATTGGGTATGGATAGAACCCACTCCCAAGAACACCACCCACCCCCAACCCCTCCACCCAACACCAACCCCTCCCTAAAGGGAGGGGGGGGAGGGAGGGGAGAAGAAGGAGAGAATCCCTAAAGGGAGGGGAAAGAGAAAATAACATGGTGCTTAATAACCAAAGACAGACCAAGAGCAGGAAAGCTGTCTACGAGGCCTACCTGGGAAATGTGATCAAAATGGTGAACGTCAACGCAAGGTGGGTCTTGGCAACAAAGAACGTCGCTCAGGCTTTGGCGTTGAATGTCAAGTGAAATTACTTGACGATGTGATCAACTACTATAAATAGGAAAAAGAACGAGTTAATAGGATCTGGAAGCTTGGAGGGATGAAGCAATGAAAGTGTCGGGAATTATAAAAGCATTGGAAGTATCGATATCGCCGTCAACTTCGGCGTACCATGCAAATGACGTGATAGGTGGTTTGTTGGAATTGGATAACGTACCCTCGGCAAGCGGAGGGCTGCTGATACAGGCAATATCGCTGGTTGATGATGACAACGAGGGTGCAGAACTGACGGTGCATATCTTCGATCGGAAACCCTCGGTAATAGCCGACCACGCAGCCTTTACGCCCAGCTTTGCTGACCTGCAGAAGCGGGTAAGTAAGGTGAGCATCGCAAGCACGGACTACGAGACCATAAACTCACTGAAGATCGTCGACAAGGACGACGTGAACGACCTGGCCGGCAACACGCAGCTTTGGCTTTACCTGGTTTGCGTAGGAACGCCGACTTATACAGCAAACACAAGCATATTTGTAAGATTGTTTGTGACAGACTGAAATGAACATGGCAAGAAAAAAGCTACAATTATTTTTAAGTGGAAGCAGATCGTATATAGACAGGATCATAGGCTCTGCTCCACTCGTATATTTTCCGCTCAATGAGACAGCTGGGACAACAGCGAATAATTTAGGTACGCTCGACACGGCCGCGAACGGCATATATACAGGCGTTGATTTAGCTGATACCCCTGCACCCGGCGGTGGACGTGCGCCATTCTTTGACGGGACAAACGATTATGTGAACATCTATTCGACTGCGCTGCGGGATGCCTTCGATGGGGATGAGGGCAGCAAGATGATTTGGATGAAGGTCGCTAATGCGGGAGTGTGGACCGACGCAAAAGTAAGAGCTGGAATTCGATTATATGCAGACGGAAGTAACAGAATGCACATCGCGAAAAGATCACAAGTTTATGAAACTGCGTTCTATTACCAAACTGGAGGAGCAGTTAATCTGCTTGTGCATAGTACAAGCGATGTCAATTGGATTTGTTACGTGATGACATGGAAAGTAGGTGCGGGGGGAGGAGTGTACGGATATTACAACGGGATAGAATTTGATAATTTAGGACCTATTGCGAATAGTTTTGCAGGTAGTTTACACGCATCAAATTGTTGTATAGGTTCTTACGATGTTACGCTCAGCAACCCATGGCATGGCTGGCTTGCTCATGGGGCGGTGTGGGATCGAGTGCTTACACCCACCGAGGTGGCGAGATTGGCGGAGGTGTGAGATGAGTGACAGGAGATATTACGGCGTAGAAGATTTAGGGTTGACAGCACAACAACGCCAGGCAATCGTGCAGGCAATTCAGGCGCTTGGCTACAACAACCAGCACCCGAACCCAGCGTGGAGGAATCATTGGCGCATTAGACCAGACCAGTTAGCGATGATATTTGAGGCTGCCTGGAATACAGAAGAATGGACAATAGAGAACGTCAAGATTTATTTAGCGAACGCTGTAAATGTGGATCCTAATATTATTGACCATCAGGTGCAGGTTATAAAATACGGTGACATGATTACGTTCTCGGTAGCCGGCACGGACTATTTGAGAATAGTTGCATACGGTGGTATTTCGGCAAATTATGAGCAGTCACACGCGCACGTGCTCGAGTTTTTGTTCGACTACAAAGAGCAGCGGGGCGAAGTAGAGTTGTGATGATTAAAAAAGGCGCCGGCGTGGGCGTGAGCCCACGAGTCTTCCCCCATGGCTCGTCGGTAGGCGTGACTTATGGGGGCTTGCCCAGCCGACCTGGAGCGCCGATTTTGCGCCTTCCCAGGGAGGCGGGCAAGAAAAAAGGCGCCGGCAATGGAAAGAAAATTAAAAGGGAAAGAGATAGATGGCGATAAGGTACGTCGACACGGAGCTGGGGGCGCGGGCGTTGGGAATGGAATTGGGTGAACGAACGGGTTTACGACCGAAGTTGTTCAGGTTAGAGGATGGGAGTGGGTATTGGGCATTTAAGAGTGACGAGATTATCGCGGTAGGTTTTGGACACCCACCAATAGGGGTACTGACCTTGAATGAAAGAGACCTGGAATTGGATTTAGCGACATGAGTGAGCGAGCGATATCGGAAGCCACGGATCGGGCGGTGCCATTGGGAACGGACATGTTACCGGTGGCTGCCTCCGGAAGTCAGACAGCTTATTACGTAACCCTGGGAAACCTGATTGCAAGCCTGCCCAGCGGGACGGTGACAAAGAGGGGGGTAGTGCAGTTATGCGCCGTCGACCAGGTGAAGGAGGTTAGCGAAGCAAACCGCGTAGTAACGCCGGCTGGGCTGGCGGACTCAGTGAACGCCAAGATGTTAGCGCCCGGCTGGTACTACCTGGGGCGGATAAACGTATATTCACTGACAAAAAGCCTGATAGATAAAGCCTTCCTAGACACGGTAGGAAGGATGCAGGTGGCGGGTGAGCTAGTGACCGTCGAGGACAAGTACGACAGGGTCCACGTGCTGGTTTATTGGGATGGGGGAACAAGGAGCGGCTGGTTCGGAATGCAGCTGGACACGTGGATGGCGGACACAGGCAGATTCAAATCATTTAGTTAGGAGAGTCGCGCGATGGCTGACGTAAAAATTTCTGCAGCAACGAACAAAGAGCAATTAATAAGTTCTGACATGCTGCCATTGGCGGCAGTGGGTGACAATACAGCTTACAAATTAACAGGAGCGACATTATTCGACAGCATCCCAGCGGCGACAGACACAAGTGAAGGGGTGGTGGAATTAGCAACGCAGGCAGAGACTGCGGCGGCCACCGACACAGAGCGAGCGGTCACGCCGGCAAGTTTGGCGGGATCGGTAGGACCGTTAATGCTGATGGCAGGGTTATTGTTTGTAGGCCGCTCCACGTTTGCAACACTGACCAAAGCAGAGATAAACACGCTCTTCAACACCAAGTTTGGCAGGTCGCCAGCCTCGGGGGATTTGATCACAATAGAGGATGGGACTGACCGGCTGCATGTGTTGACCTGGTCGGTGGTATATGGGGGTTGGTTTGGGGTGCAGCTGGACACGTGGTTGGCGGACACGGGAAGGTTTAAGTCATTTGTTTAAGAACCAGGGGATCAGGCGTAGCCAGACTATGTTTTTTATAGCCTGGCTCTCTGGGTAGGTGACCAAAGCCAGCAGATGATCTTATATGCCGGCTTTGGCTTTGGGAAGGGAAGGTGA
This sequence comes from Anaerolineales bacterium, assembly GCA_014859065.1. GTDB lineage: Bacteria > Chloroflexota > Anaerolineae > Anaerolineales > UBA4823 > Kmv39. The sequence goes on along the minus strand of JACUUU010000193.1, from coordinate 2,353 downwards.
AGGGTGTCGGTAATCAGGCAAGTAATTGAAAGTCCTTTGGTCCAGGGCGATGAAGAAGAGATTGTGTATTCAATCAGGACCACCCCCTGGGGCTCGTCACCCTCGAATGTGAGTGTCAAGGGTTACGATGTGACCGGTGGTGACTACACGGATGTAACGTCAACGATCATCAACGGTGCTGCTTCGGTAACTGGCGACGTGATCACGCTGCCGGTAGTGAAGGCAATGACTCAAGGGAAGGTATATAAGATCGAAGTCTATTTTGAAAGTGGCAGTCAAAAGTTCGAATGTTACTTCCTGGTAGAGTGTGAGAGATGATTACTCATTTGTTCTGGTCACTGTGTGACCAGACTGCCAACCTCTCACCTCTTGCATCTTCCAAAAGGCTTTTGTTATAGCAGGCAAAAACCACTTGGTCTCCACTGAAATCCTTCACTAGCAGAGCGCTGGCAAGGTGGAGCACATCATACGCTCTTAATAGGCGCAATTCTTCAACTACAGCCAGTCACAGACCTGGTCAAGGATCATTTTCTCGCCGTTCTTCGGGCCCTGCTTCTAAGGGATATTGATTCGTTTACCAATGGTTCACTTGAAACCCTAATTTCAAGTGGCAACATAGAAGTCTTTGGGGTTCCATGTCATTTCTTTCGTGCTAAGGAGACTTTGAGCCTAGCTGGTGCTCATGGTCTGGAAATGATCCTTATGGCAGGTGCGCAGGGGCTATCTGTTGGATTGCTGGACGCGACCAACATTCTCCATGAGGACAGTGAGAAATGGTCCAAATGGGAAAGGTTGATTATAGAGACGTCCACAGATCCCACAGTTGTTGATGTGAGCAGCCACATGTTGTATCTAGGGTAGAAGAAATGAATTTGGCGGGCTGGCTAACAACTCACTGGAGCGGATGCAACCCCAGCGCTCCATCATGATCGAAGTAGAAGTGCTGCGCCGCTCACCTCGAGGCCATTATACGTAGGCAACAGAATGATGTTATGAACAAGCCCTGTTTCAAATTTGTATGTTAGAGAGGATACGATGGGACGGATCGTGATCGCTTGTTATCGGCCTAAGCCAGGCATGAACGAGAAGCTCTTCTCCGAATTCTCGCCGCTTACCTCCGGGGTATAGCCCCGGTCAGCTACAGCTATGGTTAGGCAGCCCTTGATCGTGATTACCCTATTTCAAGGAAAACCTCTGGATGTTGTTCAGCAATCCGCAATAATGACTTTGCTGGGCCGCTCGGTTCTCGCCGATTTTGCTCCCAATCCTGCACGGTTCGCACACTTACCCCCATCAACCCCGCAAAAGCCGCTTGCGATAGGTTTAAATTCCTGCGTATTGTCTTCGGATCAGAAGGAGCGCTCAACTTGCGTGTTATCAGATTCGTCTTCCCGGCTTTATAAGCTTTGACTTCCCGTATAGCTTCTAAGATTTCCTTACCAATATCTCGCTCAGACATCTTTGATTTCCTCTGCAATTTGCTTCAAAATGTGGGCCGGGATCGTTTCCCGCTCACTTTTTCCATATACTGTCAACAACCAGATCTCATCGTCATTCACTTTCCAGTAATACATCACCCGAACGCCACCGCTTCTACCCTTTCCTCGAACTGCCCAGCGCAGCTTTCTAACCCCGCCAGTGCCAGCGACGATCTTGCCTCGATCAGGATAACGGAGAAGATACACTTGCAGACCTAGATATTCTTCTTCACTCAAATACTCATAGATCAAGCGGGTGAATAACGACGTTTCGATGAATTCCACATGCTTTATTATACGGCATAGCCGTATGGAAGACAAGTGTCAATTTCCGAAATGCATGGCTGCCTGTAAAGATTAACTCCTACCATTGCGGTGTAAATACGAGCTGCTGGCGGTAACTACCCATATACGCTAACCCATAAATTTCATTATGCCTCCTAATGACACAAAAATTCATTCCAGAATGAAGGCTATTGGCTGTGTGAAGTTGCTTGCGATTTCATTTCGCCCCCACCCCTGGCCCCTCCCCCATTTCGCGACCTGCGCTCATGGGGGAGGGGGATGTTCCATTACACTCCTACCTCGTCTCAGCGGTGAAGTTACCAGTATTCAACCATCATACTCGCAGTGCTTATATCGTCACAATCTGATATCATTGGTCTGTTATCTACGGTTTGGTGAGCCTAGGCTAGCTTCAGGTAATTTGTTGAGGTGTTGGTATGCTGGATGACAGAGGAGCTAAAATGTTTGGTCTGATCGGAAAGATCACTGCCGTGAGCGGGAAGCGGGAAGAACTGATATCAATCCTGCTGGCTGGTTCGGTCGACATGCCCGGCTGTTTGAGCTATATTATCGCGCGGGACACAGCTGAT
>JACUUU010000005.1 GCA_014859065.1 Anaerolineales bacterium | reverse complement strand
GGTGATATTCGAGCAGGTCAAATCGCTGGCTGCTGAAGTAGAGGGGGAAGTGGGGAAAGATGCAGACTTATTGGCTGAAGTAACCAACCTGGCTGAGGCACCAGTCGCGTTGAGAGGTGATTTTGACTCGGCTTATCTGGAGCTACCTTCTGTAGTTTTGATCTCTGTCATGAAAAAGCACCAGCGCTACTTTCCGGTGCAGAAGAAACCTTTGGAGGCTGAGAAAAGAAAACAGCTACTGCCCTACTTCATCGCATTACGGAATGGTGATGGTGTTGGGTTGGAGCGGGTGATTGCTGGGAATGAGCATGTCATTCGAGCTCGCTTCGCCGATGCGGCATTCTTTATCCAGGAAGATTTGAAGAAACCGCTGGATGCGTATCTTCCCAATCTGCATACCATGACCTTTCAAGTCGAGCTGGGTTCGATGTTCGATAAAGCTGTTCGAATACAAAAATTAGCGAAAGACCTGTCGATAAATCTGCAATTGAACGCAGAGGAATCCAAAGTGGCAGAACGGGCAGCAGAATTGTGTAAAGCTGATCTGGCAACCAATATGGTCGTTGAAATGACCGCTTTACAGGGGTTCATGGGCAGTTATTACGCACGGAAATCTGGAGAACCTCAAGGTGTTGCTAAAGCAATCTTCGAACACTACCTGCCGCGCTCTGCCAATGACGCAATTCCCTCCACAAAGCCTGGACTGGTGGTTGGCATAGCTGACCGGTTGGACACATTGATGGGGTTGTTTTCTGTGGGGTTAGCGCTAACCGGGGCAAAAGATCCATACGCTCAACGGAGAGCTGCTTTGGGGTTGGTGCAGACCCTATTAGCCTGGGAAATAGATTTCGATTTAACCAGCGGTTTGAATCTCGCGGCTCAATATCTACCTCAGGAGATAGATGCAACCAGAAAGGAAGCGTGTTTGAGTTTCATCATCGAGCGTATGCGCCACCTGTTCTTGGAGCTGGGTTTTCGGTATGACGTGATAGATGCCGTATTGGCAGCTCAGGGAGAAAACCCTTATCGAGCTTCTAAAGCGATCAGGGAACTGAGCGAATGGGTGCAACGGTCGGATTGGCATAATATCTTGCCAGCGTACTCGAGATGTGTCCGTATCACCCGCCATCTCGAAGAAACCTTTGAGGTTTCACCGAATAATCTAGTGGAAAAAGCAGAAAACGATTTGTTTATCGCCCTCCGAAATGCCGAAGCGACATCCCGTAAGCCAGGTTCGGTTGATGACTTCCTGAACACATTCATGCCTCTCATTGCGGTAATCAATATTTTTTTCGATGATGTCTTGGTAATGACAGATGAAACCGATTTAAGGGAGAATCGCTTGGGGATGTTACAGCGAATATCACGGTTAGCTGAGGGGGTGGTCGAAATGTCGAAATTGGAAGGTTTTTGAGCATTGGTATAATGATTTTAGCAAGAATGATAATTCTTACTGCCAAGATTGGTGCAGATAATGGGCAGGAAAACGAGCAATGTCATCATTAGATGAGATAAAATCGCGGATCGACATTGTAGATTTGATCTCCGAATCCGTGCAACTACGGCGAACTGGGAAAAACTATACTGGATTTTGTCCGTTCCACAGCAATACACGCACGCCTGCCTTTGTAGTCTTTCCGGAAACCGGAACATGGCGTTGTTTTGGACAATGTAATGATGGTGGAGATATCTTTGGTTTCGTGATGAAGAAAGAAGGCTGGGATTTTAGTGAAGCCTTAAGACGTCTGGCTGAACGCGCTGGAGTCGTGCTGCGACCTCCAACTCCCGCAGAACAGGCTGCTGCAGAAGAACATGAAGGGCTGCGGGCTATGCTTGAGGAAGCAGCTACATATTTCCACCACAATCTGGTAAACACCGCAGAGGGGAAATCTGCGTTAGAATACCTTCGCCAAAAAAGAGGGTTGACGGGTAAAACGATTGAGGCTTTTGGGTTGGGTTATGCCTTGAATTCATGGGAGGCTCTGACCAACCACTTTATGTCAAAAGGTTACAAACAGGATGACCTGGTGGCTTGCGGATTGGTGTCGGAAAGGGAAGGTGAAGGGGGGTTGGGTGATGGGGGGGTATATGATCGCTTTCGCAACCGCATCATGTTCCCTATTCGAGACGACCGGGGGCGTATGGCGGGTTTTGGGGCACGCTGTCTCGATCCCGAGGACATGCCAAAATTTCTAAATTCCCCTCAAACACCAATATTTGATAAGGGTGGTTTGTTATATGGGCTAGATCGGGCACGGAAGAGCATCCGCAGCAACGATAGGGCGTTAATTGTCGAAGGATACCTGGATGTCATCGCTTTACATCAGGCAGGCTACAACAATGCTGTCTCCCCGATGGGGACAGCATTAACCGAAACGCAGCTGCGTCTGTTAAAGCGTTTTACTCGCCGGATCGTGCTGGCATTGGATGCTGATGCTGCTGGTGATAAAGCCACTCTGAGGGGTTTACAAATTGCTCGTCAGGCACTAGAACGTGAAACCGATGTGGTCTTTGATGCGCGCGGTTTACTGGGATATGAGGCGCGACTGAATGCAGATATTCGGGTTACAACACTACCAGAAGGGAAAGACCCAGATGATGTGGTCAATGAAAACCCCCAGGAGTGGGAGCAGATCCTCGAAAGCGCAAAGCCAATCGTAGAACATGTGATGAGGACTCTGGTCGCCAGCCGTGATCTGGAAGACCCAAAAGCGAAATCCGAAATTGCAGCTCAGGTTCTGCCTTTGATCGAAGATATCCCCGACCCGGTAGAGCGCGAGACTTATCGCCAGCGGTTGGCGCGAGTATTGCGTGTAGATGAACGGGTGTTGCTAGGGATGCGGGCACGCAAAGGGACGCGCAGGAGCTTCCGACTGAGAGTCTCTGGCGATGACCGCACTGAAAGCCAACCGACAGCTCAGGTGCTATCTCAGGCTGCGGAAAATGAACCACTTGAAATGCACTGCCTGGGGATCTTGTTGCGTCAACCTGAATTGTTGTACCGGGTTGACCGCGCACTCCAGGAATATCAGCTGGGAAGGCTTTCAACAGCTGATCTCCGTTCATCGGATAAACAAATCATCCTGGAGCTGATCGCAGCTTCGTTGAGACAGGATCATGCTGAACCGGTTTATTATGTGTTGAACAGCCTGTCACTGCCTTTGATGGAATTAGCAGACAGGTTATTGAAGGGTACAGAGAATTTGGATCCCAACGAAGAGCGCGTACTGGAGGATCTAATTCGAACGGTGTTGGAACTGCGCAGGCGGAATTTACGTCAAAATATCGATCACCTGCGTTTTCTGATGGAAGAAGCACAACAGAGCGGTGAGACATCGCTTGGTGAATACCTGCAGACTATGAATCAGTACTCTGAAGCACGTATCCGTCTTGATAAAGCAATGGGGAAATTCACTGATCATGTTGTGTAATTCAAAATGAAGAACAGTTAGCATGTCAGATTCTGATCGGCAAGAGAGAAACAACATATCGTCAACCTCAGGCGAGAAGAGCAACCAGGGTTTACCTGGAGACCGGGTCACGCTCCCAATTGGAGAGGTCGATGATCTGTTGACCGTTGTGGGTGAAGACGAAGAATACGAACCTGACGAGGAAGTGCTTTCGAAAGAAGCCCAAGCGCTTGAGAATCTAGTAAAGGATGAGCCACTCGATCTATTCGAAGATCCGAGGATGATGAAGGAGTTGAGCGAAGATCCAGTCCGGCTTTACCTGAATGAAATTGGCGGGATCGATCTTCTGGAATCTCATCATGAATTTTTTCTTGCTACAAAAATGGAAGCAGCTCGTTTTATTGCCACATTGTCACGCCAACATCCCTTAGTGCGCAAGGACATCTCCAGCACTCAGAACATCTACTTAGCTTTATTCCAGGAACTGAGGACTGCGTGGAAACGACTGATCGAAGACACAATAAGACTAGGTTTTTCCTTGCCCGATTTGGTATCTATTTTAGATGAGGCTCAGCAGCTGCGTAACTCCTGGAGAGCTGCAGGAAAGTCATATCTCCACACATACCTGGATAATGGAATGTGGGGAGAGAGTCCACTATGGGATGGGGTTGCCCGCAACGCATTTACTGTTTTCCTGTGTTTATACATGCTTCCCTATACTCTAGCAAATGAAATGAAGGTGTATATCCAGAAGCATGGAGGGCTGCCAACTGCGAAGACTTTTATGAAGATATTACCATCCAACGAGAAGCTGACTTTAGAGCTGGAGATAATTCGTTTACATGCCAAGGATGCGCAAAATGCAATTATCCGCGCTAACCTGCGTCTGGTAGTCAGTGTTGCCAAACGGTATATCGGGAGGGGGAGCTCCTTTTTGGATTTAATCCAGGAAGGAAACATCGGTTTGCTGCGGGCAGTGGCGAAATTCGACCCCACCCGTGGATATAAGTTCAGCACCTATGCAACCTGGTGGATCCGTCAATCGATAACTCGCTCAATCGCTGACCAAGCTCGCACGATAAGGATTCCGGTTCATGTATTCGATTCGATAAATCGATTGGTGAGAATCCAGCGCAGGTTGGTTCAGCAGTTAGGCCGCGAAGCAACACCCGATGAGCTGGCATTGGAGGCAGGTTTCTTAGATCCGGATGATGAGCAAATCATCTTACAAGCGCATTCCAGCGATACCCCCATCCCGGTTGACGTATCCCAACGGTGGGAACGAGCAGCAAATAAAGTGATCCGTATCCTGCGGGCAGCCGAAGAACCTATGTCCTTGGAAAGCCCGGTTGGATCTGAGGAAAGCAGCCAGTTAGGAGATTTTATCGAGGATCAAGAGGCGCAGGAGCCAATGGATGCCGCGGCGCGAGAAATGCTGCGCGAGCAAGTCAAGAACGCACTGGCGGTACTTTCGGACCGTGAGCGCGAAGTGCTTGAGCTGCGTTTTGGGTTGAAAGATGGGAAAGATCACACCCTTGAGGAGGTTGGCCAATATTTCAAGGTGACGCGGGAACGGGTCCGCCAGATTGAGGCAAAAGCTTTGCGCAAGCTGCGCCATCCCACTCGCAGCCGCGGACTGCGCGATTATTTGGGATAAATGAGTTATCAACTGACGATCTTGGGGCAGCTGCTTGCAGGAGCGGTTGTATTAGTCCTCCCCGGCTTGGCGTTATCCCTGATTCTTAAGGAACAGAATAAAGACCTTCTGGATCTATTGAGCGATGCAGTTGGCTTGAGCGTTGCACTCATAGCTATACTCGCACTGTGGGCTAATATCCTTGGATGGCGGTTTTCCAGCGCCAGCCTGGTAGTTGGCTATCTGATTTTTGGATTGTTAGCCCTGGTAGTAATTATAAAGAGACCCAGAACGGAAAAAAGGATGTGGATCCTGTCTCTTATTCCCTTGAGTTTTGTGGTAATCCTGCTGTTCTGGCGTTTATATCAGGCTAGCGATCTATTGCTGCCTGCATGGGTCGATTCGCTGCACCATGTGCTTATTGTCAATTTATTCCTGGAAAATGGTGGTATCCCCAACACCTTAGAACCCTATCTACCAGTTCCATTCTATTATCACTTTGGTTTTCATTCGCTTGCCAGTGTATTTGCTGTATTTAGCGGGTTCGTCCCGCACAAAGCAGTCTTGGTGATCGGTCAGGTTATCAATGCGGCGATTGCCCTTTCGGTCTACCGGCTGGGATTGGCATTGTGGGAAGATTGGCGCAGGGCAGGTTTGGCTGCAATGCTGGTCGGTTTTGCCTCAACAATGCCAGCCTATTACGTCAGCTGGGGTCGCTACACTTTACTGGTTGGTTTAGTTTTATTGCCTTTAGCAATGGCTGTAGCGGTGGATATCTCCCGGAAAGGCGGATCGGTTCGGCGTTTAATTCACCTGGCTTTATTGACCGGAGGACTGCTGCTTTCGCATTACTTCGCAGCTGTGTTATTTGCTGTATTCCTGGTTGTCCTGGGCACCCAGATTATCTACCAGGATATCCGCAAAGCGGATCTGCTGGGAGGCAAGCGGTGGTTCTATATCCTTTCTGGTGGTATCGCCGGGCTCATTCTAGTCGGGGTATGGATCGTGCGTGTGTGGGGTTATGTCAGAAACGGAGTCAGCATCAGCTTAGTTACAGAAATGGAAACCGCTGCCAATCTTTATTTTCCCAATTATTTATCCTACCTTTGGAGCCTTTTGGGTCCCATACATAATTACCTGTTAATCGTACTGGCTGGAATGGGGTTGTTGCTGGCATTTCGGGAAACAAAGACCAGAGCATTTGCCTTTTGGTCGCTTGCCCTGGTCTTGATGAGCCAGCCCTGGGGACTTAATATTAGCCCATTTCGCCCAGACCATGCAGTCATTGTGCTGTTCCTGCCGATCACTTTATTAGCATCTAAATTTTTGATCAGCAGTTGGGAGAGATTGAAATCTGGCAAATTGCAGCTGGCAGGAAATCTACTTGTAATTACTGTAGTGCTGTTGGTGTTGGTTTGGGGAACATTATCGACGCGAGAACTGCTCAATCCAACCACCATCCTGGCAACATCGGCGGATTTACAGGCTTTGGAATGGATCGATGAACATGTATCGCAGGATGCACGCTTTTTTATTAATGTCACCTACTGGCAATCCGGGTCATACCGAGGTGTGGATGGGGGTTGGTGGATTACACCACTAATCGGGCGAGATACGCTGCTTCCACCGGTGATCTACATAATGGGAGAGCGTGATTACGTAGAAGGGATATTAGCACATGCACAAAAAGCCAGCCTGCTAGATCGATGCGGTCAGGATTTTCGAAGGCTGCTCGAGGATGCCAACCTGACGCATGTCTATTTGAACAAAGCCAGTGGGTCACTTACGCCACTATCTTTAGAGGATTGCGCTGAAGTAGCTCTGATCTATGAGAGGAATGGGATCTACATTTATGAAGTAGTGGATCACACAGAAAGGTAAGTAAAGGCAAGAACAATTTATTGTCCAGAACGGTTAATTTAAAGTTTGGCTTATGGGGCGGTTCTTTGTGAAATTTGACACCCGGCAAGCCTTATGATACACTTCGGCATTGAGTTTAGTGATTCCTTAAAAGGTCGAATTTAGTAACAAAATACTGTATAACGCTGTTAATCCGCTTTGTGAGGTTGATTGATTATGAAGAGTGAACGCTTGCCCAGGGTGATATTCTTATCTGGTTCAATTTGATGGATGACAAGTTATTTTTCATTTTCCTTTGTGCTTGGACAGCCTCCTGGCTGAACTTTTCACCTAGTTGATAGTATGCTTACCGGTATCTTGAATTCAGCAGCATTTAAACACACAAGTGAAATCTATGTGATAGATGGATGTGATCATTTGCTCGGTATGGATGACTCGAATGAGTGCAAGGTGGTCGAATTAGTGCTTATCTCTTACAGGATCTGGCTGCTGTAGGTAAAAAGGTCACTTTGTTGAGAGGGTGAAGGATGACATTGAGTAATCTAACGACTCCTGAAGGTATTTTTGGCTTGGCGCCGTTGATTGTAATCTTCCCGCTAATTGGGTTGCTGATTAACATCATTTTCGGCAGCCGGTTTGAAGAAAAGGTTATCGGTACGGTAGCAAGTCTGGCAGCAGGCCTTTCTTTTTTGACCGCCTTACTTATGATGTTTGCCCTCATCGGTAAACCTGAAGGGGGAGTGGTGCCCTTGGTAGAGTGGATCACGATTGGGGGATTGAACTTGAATTGGGCTTTTCAGATTGACACTTTATCAGTAACCATGATGTTGGTTGTGGCAGGTGTGGGTACATTAATCCACATTTATTCTATTGGTTACATGCACGAAGATGTCCGTCATAACAGTGATCCAGGTAGATACAAACGCTTCTTTGTTTACATGAATTTATTTATCGCGGCGATGATGATCTTGGTCAGCAGCGACAACTACTTGATGATGTTTGTGGGTTGGGAAGGCGTGGGGCTTTGTTCGTTTTTGTTAATCGGTTTCTGGTATGAGAAGGGCGTTAATGGAACTGCCAACGCAACTGCGGCTAAAAAAGCGATGGTGGTCAACCGGATTGGCGATGCCGGCTTCCTAATCGCGCTGTTCATCATGTTTGGGGCTTTTGGAAGCCTGACCTTTGAAGAGGTTTTTGCCCTTGGCCCACAAATTGCTGAGGCGACTCCCTGGATAATCCTGGCGATCACGCTTTTCTTCCTGGTAGCAGTAACCGGGAAATCAGCTCAGCTGCCGCTTTTTGTATGGCTGCCAGATGCAATGGCAGGCCCAACTCCGGTTTCTGCTCTGATCCATGCTGCGACAATGGTTACCGCGGGTGTTTATTTGATAGCGCGGACAGGTGAACTATACATGCTGGTTCCGGCAGCGCAAACCTGGGTGACATTTGTAGGTGGTATTACCGCTCTCATGGCTGCCATTATCGCGGCAGGTCAGTTCGATATTAAGAAAGTGCTGGCTTACTCAACCATCAGCCAATTGGGGTTCATGGTAGCTGCAGTCGGGATGGGGGCATTTGTTGCGGGTATGTTCCACCTGGTAATGCACGCGTTCTTCAAGGCTCTGCTCTTCCTTTCTGCAGGCTCTGTGATCCATGGTATGCACCATGGGCAACATTATGTCAGTCACCATGGCACCTCGAAAATGAAACACCAGGATGGTCCTCATCTAGATGTTCAGGACATTCGAAATATGGGTGGCTTGCGGAATAGAATGCCAACAACGTTTTGGGTATTTACGATCGGTGGCCTGGCATTGGCTGGGATATTTCCGTTTGCAGGTTTTTGGTCCAAGGACGAAATCCTGGCTGAATCTCTGCTGTTACAGCCCCCAGTCTACTGGTTGTTAACAATTGCAGCAATATTTACAGCATTTTATGTTGGCAGACAGCTGCTGTTGGTGTTTTTTGGTAGCCCTAGATCTCAGGCAGCTGGGCACGCAGAAGAAAGCCCCAGGGTAATGACGTACCCATTGATTATCCTGGCATTCTTTTCTGTAATTGGAGGGGCGCTAAACCTACCTGGGGTGTATACATTCACAAACTGGTTGGAGCATTCTATCGCTCATTTGCATAAAGGTGAATTCAACCTGCTGGTGGCGATCATATCGACCGGGTTGGCTTTGTTGGCGTTAGGCATTGCCTGGATTTTCTATGGTCCCCGCTATGAAGAATTGTTGAAGCTGCCAAAAGCCAAGAGACCTGATGACCCCTTGCGAAAGTCGTTGGGTCCAGTTTTTGTTGCCATGGAGAGCAAATTCTGGGTGGATGAGTTGTATGAATTATTGTTTGTAAAACCTTATATGGCTGTCTCGAATTTCGTGGGAGAGATAATTGACTGGCGGTTCTGGCATGACTGGGTCCATAACGTGGTAATAGCTGGAGGTTTCCGAGTCTTTACCCGGATTATGGCAGTGAGGATCGACCTGGGTATTATCGATGGGATTGCTAATGGCTTAGGAAGCGGCGCAAAATCGTTTTCACGGCTATTAAGCCGCACGCAGACAGGTTTTGTGCGCAATTATGCACTGATGGTTTTTTTCGGCGTGGTGCTTATTTTGGGATATCTGGTCTTACGCTATTAGTAGCCCAGATTGTATTATTTTGGATGATCCAGTTGAGAGACGGATGATTTGTTTCGGATCGATAAATTGGCTTGGATTATCTTTTGAAAAGAAACTTCAACACTTTAACTGAGGAATGGACATGGAGTACGTATTTCACCCCCTAACACTAGTGACATTCTTTCCCTTGCTGGGTGTCCTGGTTATCCTGTTATTGAATACTGAGGCGCATAAGAATATCATCCGCTGGACCGCACTGATCACGGGATTAATCACATTTGCGATATCCATTTGGGTGCTGGTGCAATTTAATTCGGAGCAGCCGGGACTTCAAATGGTAATAAATCTGCCATGGATTCAAGTTGCTGGTTTTAACATCAGCTATTACCTGGGAATCGATGGGTTGAGCATCTTACTGGTGCTGCTGACTACATTGTTGACACCTATCGCGATCCTGTCTACCTGGTCAGATATCCAGGTGAGGGTAAAGGATTTCATGCTTTTCTTCCTGCTGTTAGAGGTTGGTATGGTGGGTGTTTTCCTGGCGATGGATTTGTTCTTATTCTATATTTTTTGGGAATTCACACTGGTGCCGATGTATTTTCTGATCGGTATTTGGGGAGGTCCTAATCGACTCTACGCTGCCATCAAGTTTTTCCTCTACACCATGGCAGGTTCGATCTTGATGTTACTGGCGATATTGTGGTTAGGTTTGCAGGGCGGCACATTCTCATTACCAGAACTGATCGCAACCTCGGTGATCCCTGAAGGGATCCAATTCTGGCTCTTTTTGGCATTCGCGGCTGCCTTCGCGATAAAAGTGCCTATGTGGCCACTACATTCCTGGTTGCCTGATGCGCACGTAGAAGCCCCCACAGCAGGTTCAGTAATCCTGGCAGGTGTACTTCTAAAGATGGGTACATATGGTTTCCTGCGCATCAATATCCCCTTATTCCCTCAAGCGTCGATCCAGTTGGCTCCGTGGATTGCGGCATTAGCTGTGGTGGGCATCATCTATGGAGCGCTTGTCTCTTACGCACAGAAAGATGTAAAAAAGCTGGTCGCTTATTCATCCGTCAGTCACCTTGGTTTTGTCATGCTGGGTTTATTTGCCCTAAACCCGTTAGGCATACAGGGCAGCATTTTACAGATGGTTAACCACGGTATCAGCACGGGGGCATTATTTCTCATCGTTGGGATGATCTATGAACGAAGGCACACACGCGACATGAGCGCATTTGGGGGACTTTGGACTGTTATGCCAGTCTATGCTGCATTAACTTTAATCGTTGCACTCTCGTCAATGGCTCTGCCGGGACTAAACGGGTTTGTAGGAGAATTCACCATATTGCTTGGCGCTTTCGGTTCCGATGTCCTGGGGACTCCGTGGTTTGCAGGTGTGGCAGTATTAGGGGTGATCCTGGCAGCAATTTACATCCTCTACATGTTTCAAAAGATGTTCTTAGGCCCTGTGGATAAGGATGAGAACCGCAAGTTGGTCGATTTAAATATTCGGGAAGTTGTCACATTGGTGCCTCTGCTGATCTTAATTTTCTGGATCGGTTTATATCCAAGACCTTTCTTCAACCTGATGGGACCAGCCGTTGACCAGCTGGTTATGGTCGTTCAGAGCGCGACTGTGGCAGGGCTGCCATGAGTGCTCCTTTATAAAGCATGCGCATTACTGGTCTTCACCTGTTGTTGACTTACCAATGTACACTGGAATGCGATCATTGTTTTGTGTGGGGGAGTCCCAAACAGAGCGGGACAATGACGCTGAGGGATATTGGTGAGATCTTACAGCAAGCCAAGGAAGTCGGTTCAATTGAATGGATCTACTTCGAGGGTGGTGAGCCATTCTTATTTTATGCGACGATGTCCAAAGGGATGCGCCAAGCAGCGGAAATGGGATTCAAAGTTGGAGTGGTTACGAACGGCTATTGGGCAACCAGCCTGGAGGATGCCCGCGAAAACCTGAAGCCACTGGCTGGTTTGGTGCAGGACCTGTCAGTGAGCAGTGACCTGTTTCATTATGACGAAAAAATCAGCCGACAATGCCAGTGGGCTCTGGCAGCTGCGGACGAAATTAGTATCCCCGTGGGGGTGATCAGCATTGCACAACCCTGCAGTGGAAATGGTGCCCAAAGCAGCGGGCAGCTGCCATTGGGTGAAACGAAGATGATGTTCCGTGGACGGGCGGTTGATAAGCTGGCTGCTGAAGCAGCGGCCTGCGACTGGCAACAGTTCAACGAGTGCCCGTACGAGGATTTGAACGAACCTGGAAGAGTGCACCTTGATGCAGTGGGTAACGTGCACATCTGTCAGGGTATCTCCATAGGCAATTTCCATAAAAATCATTTGGCAGAGATTTTCGCGAATTACGACCCGGTAACGCATCCGATCATATCGACGTTAATAAAGGGTGGACCAGCAGAGCTGCTGCGTCGTTATGAAATTACGCCCCAGGAGAATTACGCCGACGCCTGCCACCTCTGCTACCAGGCAAGAGTAATTTTGAGAGATCGCTTCGCGCAGGTTTTAGGTCCGGATCAGGTGTATGGGGTGTTTTAGTGTTTTTGCAAACATGTTTCAATAATTTGGAACGTCTTTGACGGAACACGTTAGGCTTTATCCAAGCATCATTTTGATTTGCCTGATAATGGACTTTCAGCCTGGACAAAGCACTAGCATCTACGCTCAAAGTTTGAAATTACTCTGATATTTACCAGTATAGTCCTTGCCTTCGGCGCCTCTGTTGCCAGATGGAATTGAGATAAACATCGATGGAGTTCATCCCAATGAAAATCATCCAGTCCTTGAGAATCATCATCCTGCTGATTGCTGGACTATCTATCTCTGCCTGTATCGACATCAACCAGGAGATAACCATTAACCGGGATGGCTCGGGAAAGTTTTCCATGGAAATCGGTATCTCTGAGATGCTGACAGCCTTTGATGCGGACATATCGGATTTTCAATTTGGGGATTTAGCTGAAATTGAGAGTGAAATTTCCGAGAACCCTTACGTTGTCTTTGTTGAAGTATGGGAAACCAGCAGAGATGGGACACGACGCTTTGGCTTCGAGGCGGATGTCACCAATATGGAGGCATTTTTCCGCGAATGGCAAATGGACATGGATGATGAGTCGATGGTGATCACATTGACAGAACTTGATGATGGTAACTGGCAGTTCAAGCAGGTGCTAGATATGAGTCAGGCAGATGACTCGTCAGCAGATTGGGAAGATGAATTTACCCGCGGCCTGGTTGCTGGGATGATGGCTGACTATACTTGGAACTTGAAGCTAACTTTACCGAATGTTGTCTGGACAAATGGTGAGTGGGATCAAAACACCAATACGGTAGAATGGGATATCCCGATGTATACAGTTTTTACCGAACCGGTCGAGATGGTTGCTGAATTCCAGGTTGTGGCTGAATGGGTCAGGTATCTTCCCTGGGTGTTGGCTTGTATCGGTCTGCTGCTCCTATTATTGTTGCTTTCAGGCATTGTTATTTTCTTGTTGAGCAGGAAAAAAAAGTCTCTACCAGCATAAGATTGTTGTGTAAGGGGCGCCTTTTATACAATTTATGTTTAGAGTTGTCTGGCTAACCAGGCTAGGTTGGCTGTCTGGTTTGTAGGCAGCTCAATCCTGAGTTCTGCTGCTCCCAGGTATTACAAAAAGCGGCGGAAGCAGGTGAGCAGGTCAGCCCTCATCTGTTGAGACATCTCAACCCCATCTTCCCACCACCAATTCTTGATCGTCAATATTGCTGTTTTCTTATCAAAGCCAGGGTCGAAACGGGCGATGAAGCGGTCGCCGTACAGGATCGGCAGCACGTAGTAGCCATAACGGCGTTTACTGGCAGGTACATAGACCTCCCAGGTATATTCAAAAGCGAAGATTTGCCTTAGCATACGGCGGTCCCATAACATATTGTCCAGCGGTGCCATGATCCGAGCTTTTGGTGGAGATGGCTCAATAGCCAGGGCATCTTCTAGGATAGGCAAATCCTGGCTGCGAAAGTAGAAGGGGTCTTTGATGCCAGAAACCTGCGTCTGGACAACTTTTTTCTGCTCAAGCAGGCGTTTCAAGGCCGCTTTACGCTCCTTACTTTTGATCGAGTGAATATACCAGGCTTCACCAGAGCGGTCCCATAATAAGCCAACACTTCCGATGCGACGATGTACATGCCAGTCTTGATAGCTCTCTTCTCTCGGGTTAGGTTCAGGTGCGTGCAGGATCTCACTCGGCAGGTGGCGATGGGCGAAATCATAATATTTACGAGTATGCACGCGGTGGTGGACGACCAGCTCGCCCCAGAAGTACATGCTTTCCAAAGCAGCCCGCGCCAGGCGTGCTTGTGTCCAGTCCCAATTTACGATTTCCGGCAGGTTCAGGTCCAGGGAAGATAAGGGTCCCCGAGCTTTGATCTGCTCCCGCACATGATCCACGACCGAGTGGATCATTTCTGCGCTGTCGCCTGAGTCATGCCGGGCAGATTCACGCCAGCGTCGAAAATAAGGCCAGTCTTCCATGGGATAGATCGACATGAGCTTGTCAAAACCATCAAGCAGGCGACGGTCGTGGTAGAGCAGTTCTTTCAGCAACCGGGGACGAAAGTCAGCTACGCGTGCCTGGAGCACCAGCTCAGGGTTGTGACCGACGATATTGAGCGGGTCATACTGGATACAACCTACTTTGCGGATGTAATCCATGATACCTAACTTGCTGGTATATCTATCGTTTGACCACAAACCTTGATAAAACAGTAGGAAGGAACGCGCCTGTTGTTTGCTGATCTCCATGCAGGTTAACCTCGTAAACTTGCCGGTTGTATTCTACTCTCGATTCAATGCAGGTTCAATCCACTAAGGAGCTCCAAAGCAAGCCAGGGATTTTTAACAAAGATGGTGATCCCTCAACCATTGCTATTTTTCTGGCTAATGTGGCTGGGCGCCTGGCTGTCGCCCGCAGCGGATCTGGGTATTTACGGAAAGGACCCCACCAGACCGATTTCTGTGGGTGGGCAAACATGAAGGTGTTGGAGGTTTTCCCAATTCCTGACTGGACATCGTGCATGGGATTACCTGGGTAACCTCCCCAGGGAGTAACCTGGGAGTAAACGGGGATAAATGATGACAGGTTTACCGTCACGCTACCATAACGCAGGTTGGCGATAGCAGAATCGACCGCGGCTGCTACAGCAAGGTCACGAAGTGAGGCTGGATGGACTAGTATAGTGGCGCACAGCGACCCCCACAAAGTCGAGTTGGCAAATTCCACCGCGCGTTGGATGAAGTCAATCGTATCGGCTGCTTCCAGCCCGGTTTCCCCCATCAGGCTGCAAAACGCTTCTTGGGTAAAACAGATATCATCCCTTTGGGATGGGTCCAGGTCGGGCACGATGGTCCAGGGTAACTCCTCGCCAGAAGGATTGCCGATCTGCAAAGCTGATGGGTGGGCGGTTAAATATTGATTGAGCAGATCACTCGCACCGGGATAGTAAGCGCGGCGCGTTCGTATCTTACCTAAAACCTCAACGATGGCATCCAGGAACGGGCGGCGAGCTTCCCAGTTAGCATGCTGCAAGATCATACGGGGATTAAGGCAACCAAATCCGGCGTTTCCCGTGAACCAGGTGGCAATTTGTTCAGCCTGGTCTTGTAGATCAGCTTTGCTCCATGGACCGGGAACAACGATAACCGGGCTGACATTTCCCAGTTCACAGGTAAAAGGTTTAGAAATCTTAGGGTCGCGACTCGCTTTCCGCTGCTGTCCCTCCTCCCCAGGCCCGAAGACGATTGTTTCAAAGGTATTTATCGAACCGGTCAGATGCATTTCGTCCACTAAGGGGTGCTGGGTGAGGTAGCTGCCTTGATTTGCCCCGCCGTAGACGATTTGCAGATAACCAGGCTGAATGAGGGCTCGCAAGCCAGTTTCCATTAAAGGACCTAAATAATCGTTGACTGGGTTCAATTTGATGACCACCACCTGATTTCTGACAAACAATCGGTGAAGCAGGTCGATCACTGGGAGGAAGGAGACGTTGCCCGCGCCTAATACCAGTGCTACTTTACCATCTGTATCAGCCGGTGGGTTTTGCCAGGTATGCCAGCTGTCTGCTTTGGAGATCGTCACGCCTGGTTCCATCCATACTTCGGCGCGGTCACCACGGTAAACGATTGTATCCCAGAGATCACGCGGGAATACCTGCACAGCTGTCTGCCCATGAATGGTGCGGGTCACCTTGCCCGGTAAGCGTGGTTTACCATAGCGTTGGATTTCGAGCAGGGTCTTGCGGATCATGCGCAAACACCGCATGATCGCCGCTACATAGAGCCATTCCTCCGCTTCTCCCATAGAATCGCGAGGGAGTGCCTTAGCTGAAAGACCAGCTGCAACCCATTTATCAGCAATAGATAATATATCCCTGGTAAGTTGTTCCAGGATCGCCAGCCGTTGTGGAATGGCAGAACTAGCCCAGCGGTCTTTGTTCGACTGTAGTTGAGATAACGCCTGATCAATTTGAGATAAACTGGTCTCTTTCATGTTAATACCCTTCAGGTAAATATCGCGACCAGGTTGGAAGCAGTGAATGCCGAATTCTGGGGCGGTGATCCAAACCAGATCCACACCTACTTGAAATCTGAAAACCCGAAGAATAACCTGCGAGAGAAAAACAGGGTGTGTATGCCCCCTAAGACTAACCCCTAGGCAAAATTCAAGCTGCGTATCTTCCTGCTCCCACTGGCAAGCGCGCGTCTATTTTTTCTTAGTCGCTATCTATAATCGTTTCATCGATAAATTACCATATTTTATTGCATGCAGTAATTTTACCTCCTGATCATTTCTATTGACAACCAAGAAAGAAGTTAAATGATAACCATTTAAGAATTAGAATTTTAATGTCCTCTATAAGAATAATGATTTTCTTCAAGCCGGTACCAAATGCAAAAAATAATGTATAATTGAAGTCCAAAAAATCAGCATTGAGCCCCCATTGTCTCATCACCAAGCCAATTTACCCACTGCTATAGTACACTTTAGGTTAGTCTATGAACGCAGCTGCTGAGCACATCATCAAGATAAAAGAAGCTATCGCAGTGCTAGAAACCCAAAGAGAAATATTGGGTAATACAGTGGTAGATTCAGCCCAAGAATCATTAAGGCGAGAATTAGCTGAATTAGAGGGGAAATTTGAAACTCCTAAACAGGAGCGGAAATTCGCAACGATTTTATTTACGGATGTAGTTGACTCTACCAACCTGGCACATCACCTTGAACCGGATGAGGTATTAGAGATCATGGATGCGGCCTTAAAGCGGCTGGCGGAACCGGTAGAGGAATACGGAGGGCATGTCGCCCGCTATCAAGGTGATGGATTCAAAGCAGTATTTGGTCTACCGACCGCGCGCGAGAGCGACCCGGAGCATGCAGTGCGAGCTGGGTTAGGTATTCTGGCAGTCGCAAGAGAAATTTCCCAGGATCTGCAAAAACAATGGGGAATTTCAAGTTTTCGAGTTCGAGTGGGGATAAACACCGGTATTATTGCTACAGGAGGGAAGACAGAAGCGCAGGATACCATCATGGGAGAAGCTGTTAATTTAGCAGCCCGCCTGGAGAAAGCTGCCCCAGTGGACGGTTTATTGATGACCCATGATACTTACCGTCATGTAAGAGGTATCTTTAGAGTTAACCCACTTACTCCAATTTCAGTCAAAGGTTTTCCAGAAGCAATTATGATCTACCAGGTTATTGATGTCCTGCCGCGACCTTTCCGGACTCCCAGTCGGGGTGTAGAGGGTGTCGAGACCCAAATGGTGGGCCGCAGGGCTGAATTCGAGCTGTTGAAAGATGCTCTACAATCCGCTTTTGAAGATAAAGAAGGAAAAGTCATTACAATCCTGGGAGATGCGGGGATTGGTAAATCACGTTTGATCTATGAATTTCAAAATTGGCTTGATATATTACCGCAAGAAAAAGACGTATATTTCTTCAAAGGTCGAGCGCGACCAGAGACTCAGAACCAACCATACGGGTTGCTGCGAGATATCTTCGCCTATCGCTTTCAGATCTATGAAGGCGATTCGATAAGGTTGGTTTGGAAAAAAATCATGGCTGGAATTGGAGATACCGTTGGTATCGATGAAACCTGGGTTGAAAGGGCACACCTGGTTGGACAACTGCTGGGCTTTGATTTTCGCACAAGTCAAATTGATGAGAAGGTCTGGGAGGATGCCCAATTACTGCGTGAAAGTGGGTTTGAACACATCAAGGAGTTTTTTACACAGCTATCAATGGGATCACCAATCGTGATTGTCCTAGAAGATCTGCAATGGTCTGACGATAGCTCATTGGATTTTATCAACGAGCTGGCTAATTTAACCACAAATACACCGATACTTGTTCTTTGCCTTACCCGACCGCAGATATTTGAGCGCAGACCATATTGGGGAGAAGGTCAACAGCAGCATTTTCGAATCCACCTAAAACCGCTTACCCGGAGAGAGAGCTGCCAGCTGGTCAGCGAAATTCTCAAATACATGTCTCAAATCCCTGAAGTTTTATATGACCTGGTGGTAGGTTTGGCTGAGGGAAACCCTTTTTATGTTGAAGAACTGATAAAGGTGCTGATCGACCAGAGAGTTATTTCCAGGCATGTAGATGAAGGCAGGAATGAGGGTGGGGAGATTGGGCATGAACGTTGGGAAGCGGTCCTTGAGCGTTTGGGAGAGGTGGATATTCCCATGACATTGACAGGTGTTCTCCAGGCACGCATTGACACCCTGACTCCAGTTGAGAGGACAGTATTGCAGCAAGCGTCAGTTGTGGGCAGGGTGTTCTGGAATGGAGCGGTTATATATTCTTCCGGTTCATTCGATATGAAATTGAGCGCTGAGGAGGTGGAAAAGGCATTATCTTCATTGCGAAATAAGAATCTAATTTATCGTCGGGAGAAATCTACTTTGGCAGACGCCCAAGAGTATATCTTCCAACACAGTTTGCTGAGAGATGTGACCTATGAAAGCTTGACGGTGCGAGGCCGGCGTGCAGCTCATGAGCGGATCGCTGAGTGGTTGATCGAACATAGCGGCGGGCGAATTAGTGAATACACCGGATTAATCGCTGAACACCTGGTATTAGCCGGGGACAGCGAACGAGCTGTGGCTTATCTAACCAGGGCAGGAGATCAAGCGCGGTCAGTGTATGCCCATCGAGAAGCAGAACGCCATTACCTTCAAGCAATAAAATTACAGCGAGAGCGAGGAGAACTCGAAGCAGCCTCCAGGACTTTATTTAAGTTGGGATTAGTCTACACAGGGGCGTTTGAAACTGAGAAAGCCCGCCAAGCTTACAAGGAAGCTTTTAGTCTTATAGAGACTGGAGGCAACATTCCAGAGAAGCATGGTTTTATTGGGGAGACAGTAGCCGTTGCTGCCGAACATCCGATTTCGTTAGATCCGGGAGAGGTTCACGATGACGTATCGACCTTTTTTACCAGCCAGTTATTCCAGGGATTGGTCCGCATAGGTGAAGATTTTAATGTGCTCCCAGCAATGGCGGCTAGTTGGGAAGTCTCACCTGATGGATGCAGCTACAGGTTTTTTTTACGCGATGATGCCCTCTGGAGTGATGGCACGCCAGTCACTGCGGAGGATTTCGAATTTGCACTAAAACGAAACCTGAATCCGGAGCTAAAATTCCCATACGCTCACTTGCTTTCCCCGATTAAAAATGCGCGTGCCTATTGGAATGGTGAGCTGGCACAGGTGGATGAGGTAGGGATCCGAGTAATTGATGACAAAACACTTGAGCTGCAGCTGGAAAGCCCCTCGGCATACATCCCCTATCTGCTGGCTCAAAATATCGCCTGCGCCTTACCGAAACGGTCGCCAGAATGCTATGGATCTGATTGGACAGGAGCAGGGGTATGTATCTCAAATGGCCCCTACCAGTTACAGGAAAGGAAGTCAGATGAAGGGTTTGTGCTGGTTCGAAACCCGTTGTACTTGGGACCCTTTGAAGGGAATGCGGAAAGGATCGAGTGTAATTTCTTCAGCAGTTACGGGCAGGCGTTGGACGCATATGATTCAGGAGAAGTTGACATGGTCACCCTGCTGAATGCAGATCCAGACACAATCGCTCGGGTGATCGAAAAACATGGGAAGGAAATCATCCGCATCCAGTATCCCTCGACTCTATTTCTAAATTTCCGAGTAGATCGACCTCCGTTTAATGATCCCCGTTTGCGGAAATCTCTAATCCAGGCAGTCGATCGGCAGGGATTAATTGCCGAAGCGTTCTCCGGTCAGCGGCTTCCAGCGATAGGTGGATTCATCCCTCCGGGGATGCCAGGACATTCAGCCAAAATTGGGTTGCCATATAACCCGGAGCGAGCTCGCCAGCTGCTCAGTGAGGCAGGTTATCCGCAGGGGAAAGGTTTCCCACAAGTTGCCTGGCTGCATATCCCGGGGGGAAACCGTGTTCTTCGTTACCTGCGCAACTCTTGGAGGCAGAATCTTAACATAGATCTGGTTCCCCAAAGCGTGGAGGATTGGGATGATTTCTTGCAAAAGCTGTACCATGATCCAGCAGAGTTAATGTTAACTGGGTGGAGTGCAGACTATCCGGATCCGGATAGTCTGCTGCGGATAACCTTCCACAGCAATGAAGGGATTAATTTGCCTCTCTGGCAGAACCTGAAATTTGATGCCATCACAGCAGAAGCAAGTGTAATATCTGACCATCAGCGGCGGATGATGCTTTATCAGCGGGCTGATCAAATCCTGGTCAGGGAGCAGGCTGTGATAATGCCGTTAACTTATGGTGAAAGGTACATGCTTGCCAAGCCGTGGGTTAAGCTTCCCAAGAAGACATCGTATCCGATATCTTTTCGGGAACTTCACATTGATCGCTCTCAGCGGTGATATTTGATAAAAAAGGATATTTATAAGCCAAAGATGAGGAGCAAAAAACTATGAACGTAAATACAACCAGGGAAGGTCAAGGAAATATCTGGGAGAATGCTGCCCGTGCATGGGTGTTGCTAAAGGTCGAAAAGGGATTTGATAAGGATCAAGTCGCTGAGAGGATATTGAATTCTCATGCGGAGCTCATCCCTGAAAATAAGCCTACAAGCAGATTCATTACCCGAGCTGATGTGGTCACGGGGGAATTCGATATAGTCGTGCCCCTATATGGTCAGGACCTAGATGCCTTAGATGAAATCATTGCTAGCGTGATTAAAATCGATGGGATTGACCAAGAATCATGCCTAGTGGCAAAAGTAGAAACCCATCACCCATTTCCACCCCATAAAGCTCGAGGGTACATCCCCAGGAGAGAGGTTAATCCCAGGTTGCCCGGGATTACAGGGTCAAATGCCTGGGGTTGATTTGTGGGACCAGATTAAGACCAAAGCTATACGAATCTAATCAGGATTTTCTCCATAAAGTCGGCGGTGGACGACGCTGAGGGCGCGCACCTGATCGGCTGCGCGGTAGGAAGAGCGCACCAAGGGGCCGCTTTCTACCCACTTGAAACCGATCTCTAAGCCAAACCGCTTGATTTCGGCGAATTCTTCAGGGGTGTAGTAGCGTTCAATTGGAAGGTGCTTCTTGCTGGGTTGGAGATATTGACCTACAGTGAGGATGTCGACTCCCCAGAGACGCTGGTCACGCATAACGTCTTTGACCTCCGCAAGGCTCTCTCCAAGACCGACCATAATGCCTGACTTGGTCAGCACCTCGGGATCGAGTTTCTTGGCGTTGGTGAGGGTGGCAGCAGCCCACTCGTAACGATCCTGGGGTTGAACACGCTTGAAGAGACGGGGAACAGTCTCGACATTGTGATTGAGTATCTCGGGACGCGCATCCATCACGATCTGGAGAGCTTCAAGGCTGCCTTTGAAATCGGGGATAAGCACTTCGATCGAACAACCTGGGTGGATTTGGCGGACATGGCGTATAACCATGGCGAAGATAGGAGCGCCCCCATCTTTGCGTTCGTCACGATTTACACTGGTGATCACGGCATGCTTCAAGTTCATTGTTTTCACCGCTTGGGCAACTCGGGCAGGTTCGAGCCAATCGAGGTCGTTGGGCTGACCGCGCTTGATGTCACAAAACCCACACGAACGGGTGCAAATGTCGCCCATCATCAAGAAAGTGGCGGTGCCATCACCCCAACATTCACCGATATTAGGGCACATCGCTTCTTCGCATACAGTATTGAGGTGCTTACTGCGCATCAGGTTGTGCAACCAATGAAAATTCTCGCCAGATGGAGCGCGTACTTTTATCCATTCTGGTCGCCGAATTGGTTTGATATCCGTTTGTCCTGTTGTCAATCGGTCACGAGTTGGGGTTCGAGGCATAATTTCTCTTTATTTTCACCTTTCCAATGAATAATTACCGCAACTAATCAGTATAAGGCTATCTTTTTACTGTATTTATTATAATCGTAAAAGGGTAAGATTTATTCTACCTCAATCCAGTTAGGATTGCTTGTATGGTGACAGGTAAAGATAATGGCTGAAGTCATACTTTAGCCGGTGTATAATAAAAGACGATTAAATTCTAAGCGATTCAATCGAGGGAGGTTTAAAATGCAGATCACCAGGGTCAAAGTAACACCTGTCGAACTGAAATTATTAAAACCTGCCAAAATGGCTGGACTACCGGACATAGATTCGATCACGGCCATATTTGTACGCCTGGAGACGAAACATGGGCAAACTGCATGGGGATGTACGGTCGCTAACCAATATTTAACGGGAGAAATACCACAAGATATCATCAAAGCATGCCAGGAATGTGCCGAACTTGTCCCTGATCTTCATCCGATCGATATTGAATATTCCCTCGATCAGCTAATAGCTCAAACCAATGCTCCTCCCGCCGTTCTTTGCGCCTTTGACCTGGCATTTCATGACTTATTGGGACTTGCAGCCTGATTGCCCCTTTATCGTATCCTGGGAGGTTACCGTACGCGCATTCAAACCTCGGCAACGATCCCCATTTCACCGGTGAAAGAAAGTGTTGAACTGGCATGCGGTCGGGCAAACCAGGGATTCCGCATGTTGAAGGTAAAGGGGGGTCTTGACGTGGAAGAAGATGTCCAAAGGTTACGAGCAATCCATCGGGCACTACCAGACCACATTTTGCGCCTGGATGCGGATGGCGCGTATTCAGTCCGCCAGGCCACGGAATTAGCGCGTGCTCTGGAAAATGTGCTCGAGATGCTTGAGCAGCCAACAGCCCCTGATGATTTGAATGGGCTGCGCCAGCTGCGTGAAACTTCCCCTATCCCAATCCTGGCCGATCAAAGCCTGACAGGACCAGAGTCAGCATTAGTTCTGGCCTCTGCAGGAGCTGTGAATGGATTGAGTATTAAGCTGGTAACCAGCGGGGGACTGCGCAATGCACGCCAGATCGATGCGATTGCACGGGCTGCCAAACTGACCACCATGGTGGGTTGTTTCATCGAGCCGTCGCTTCTCATCAGTGCCGGCCTCAGCCTGGCATTGAGCAGCCCTAACGTGGCTTTTTGCGACCTGGATGGGTATCTGGATTTGGTTGGTGACCCGTCGCAAGCTGGCTTTGAGCTTCAAGAAGGTTGGTTGATTGCCAGCGATATACCTGGATTGGGTTATCAGGTCGATCTTGGGTAGTTGAATATGCACTAGAAGTCCGGACGAAATGGACTTTTCGCATGATGACACGGGATGATATGTCAGATATAACAGAACTTACCTCATACCAGAAATTGGCTAAACGCCTGGACAGCCTGCCGAGTGGTTTTCCTGCAACCCCGGATGGCACGGAGCTGCGTTTGTTAGCAAAGCTCTACTCTCCTGAAGAAGCAGAGCTGGCTTCTCAACTACGACTGACCCTGGAAACCCCAGAGCAGATAGCTGCCCGAATTGGAGGAGATGCAGCTTTATTGCGTAAACAGCTCAAAGAGATGTCTATACGGGGCTTAATCTCCGCTGGAAAGACTCGGGGAGGTCTCGGTTTTGGCCTGATGCCATTTGTGGTTGGCATTTACGAAATGCAGTTTGCCAGCATAGATACCGAACTGGCTGAGCTTTTTGAAAGCTATTACAACCAAGGATTTCGGAAACTGCTTGAAGTCCAACCACCCGTTCATCGGGTCATTCCAATCAATGAGAGCATTCCCATTGGTTTGGAAGTACACCCATTCGAGAGCGCTGCTGAAATCATAGCCTCCAACAAATCCTGGGGGGTTTTAGATTGCATTTGCCGTAAACAGAAGATGCTCATTGGCCAGCCTTGCCAGCATCCGTTGGATGTTTGTATGGCCATGAGCACTGTCCCCGGAGCCTTCGACCATTCCACCACTATTCGCGCTTTGACTCAGGAGGAAGCCTTACAGGTTCTGCACCGCGCGGCCGAGGCAGGACTGGTGCATTCGGTCAGCAACAACCAGGATGGCTTATGGTATATCTGCAACTGCTGTACTTGCTCGTGCGGCATCTTGCGCGGCATGTCAGAACTGGGTTTGGCTGGTGTAGTCGCCCGCTCGGCCTTCGTCAACACAGTTGATAGTGAGCTGTGCGTTTTGTGTGGTGATTGTATTGAGCGTTGCCAGTTTAATGCGTTGAGAATGGAAGAAGCGCTAAACATTGATACACAGCGTTGCGCGGGGTGCGGGGTTTGCGTCCTTGCCTGCCAGGAAGGCGCTCTTCAACTGGTCCTTCGTCCTGAAACAGAGATCACTCCCCCTCCAGTAAGGGAGATGGATTGGATGAAAGCCCGCGCCAGGTCACGTGAGTTGGACCTGGACGAGGTATTGTAGCGTTTTGAATATAGACTTGCCAAGGGCAGTGATGTAGATTAAAATGATGGACACGCGGGCGTCGCCAAGTGGTAAGGCATCAGCCTTCCAAGCTGACATTCGTGGGTTCGAGTCCCATCGCCCGCTCTTCACTCCCCTGAGAGGGCCCGTAGCTCAGCGGCAGAGCGGACGGCTCATAACCGTTTGGTCGTAGGTTCGAATCCTACCGGGCCCATGTTTCAAGCGCAGTAACACCCACTGCGCTTTTTAATTGTTATAATGGCTGGAAGGTAAACACGGCCAAAGATAGTGCAGTGACTGCCGCATGACGATTCAAAGGGTTAGCACAGGCATCACAAAACAATTCAAGAAATTGAAAACACCTGGCTGGGAGTGACCTCTTTGAAATATGTTTATTCGCCAGCTGATGACCGAATTGAGCCTTGCGAAAATTTTCCCATTCCTGCCTTTGCATGTGAAATAATTAGGAATTCAGACCGATTGAACATAATATTCCTGGCAGGCGTGGTGTTCTCTCCCCCGGCGATCATCATGAGGATCGCATCGCCAGTTTGAGGTTCGGTGGCTGATAGGTATGGACGAAAATGAAAATTCTGTATGTTGCTAATCGTTATAGCCCGCTACGGATGCAGGATGGGAGCGGGACGGACTATGATCTTTACCATGCTTTGCTGGCGCAGGGTGGGACGGTGGAGGTGGTGGGGCCGTTCGCTGAGGTGTGCGGGCTGATTGAGAGGGGGTATCGTAAGCTGCATCGGTTGTTCAGTAAGGAGCGCTATGCCAAGCATTCGTTGGCTTATCTGAGGGCGAGTGCGCGCGAGGTGGAAAGAGTGGTTGAGGCGTTTGAGCCACAGGTGATTTTTGGTTTTTTTGGAGCGCCGTTCGTGCGGCTGCGAACCAATGTGCCGCTGGTGTATATGTTGGATACAACCATTATTGGGCAGCAGCAGCAAGACCCGCTCTTTTCGTGGTTAGAGTACCGGCGTATGTTGGCTTGGGAACGGGAGGTGGTTAGGAAGAGCGCGCATGTGATTACGTGCAGCCGCTGGTCGGCTGAGTTTTTAGAGCGTGATTATGGCTTGTTGGCGGAGCGGATTACAGTTCTCCCGATCCCGGCTTCGCTGCCGGCGGCGGCTATTCCGCAGGAGCTGGATTTTGAGAAGCCACAGTTTCGCCCTTTGCGTTTGCTGCTGGTGGGTCGCATGTACCAGCGTAAGGGGATTGATATTGCGATCGAGGTGGTGGAACAGCTTAACCGGGCTGGGATTGCGACAGAACTTCGGATTGTGGGGTTGAGCGGCGAAGACCGGCCGCACGTGCAGTTTACGCGCTTGTATGATAAGGTACAACCAGCTGACCTGGCTGAATATACCGGCCATTATCAGTGGGCGCATTTTTTGATCCACCCCGCGCGCTTTGAGGCGGCCGGGATTGTGGCTAGCGAGGCCGCGGCTTTTGGGGTGCCGACCCTGACAAATGCGGCCGGGGGGCTGGCAACGACGGTAGAAGACCAGGTTTCAGGGATTGTGTTGCCCAGAGGCAGCCCGGCAGAGGCTTATGTGGCAGCGCTGCAGCGTTGGCTAGATGCACCAGAGGACTACCTGGAACTGCGACGGAGTACGCGCCAACGTTTTGAACGGGAACTGAACTGGCAGGCTGCCGGTAAGCGTTTACTTGCAATTATCGAGAAGGTTGTGCGATGAGACATTTAATTGCCGATTTTACCTGTGAATATGGATTGTGTACCGTTTGGTCGTTGGTCTGAATCCTGTCGAGCCCATGTTTCAAGCGCAGTAACACCTACTGCGTTTTTTAATTGTTATAATGGCTGAGAGGTATGTGGGGCCGGAGAGAATGTGGTGACAGTTGCATGACGATTCAAAGGATTAACACAGGCATCACAAAACATTTCAGGAAATTGATCACACCTGGTTGGGAGCGAACGCTCTACATCATGTTCTTCGGACAGTTGATGACAGCGGTAGGTTTTTCGAGCATTTTCCCGTTCCTGCCATTGTACGTGAGAGAATTGGGGACTCAGACCGGATTGAGCATAGAGTTTCTGGCAGGCGCGGTTTTCTCTGCCCAGGCGATCACTATGATGATTGCATCCCCGGTTTGGGGGTCGGTTGCAGACCGTTACGGGCGCAAATTAATGGTCGAGCGCTCGATGTTCGGTGGCGCGATTCTCCTGTTGTTGATGGCATTCGTGCGTTCGGCAGAAGAGCTGGTGGTATTACGAGCAATCCAGGGTTTGATCACTGGGACCATGGCAGCCGCTAATGCTCTGATTGCCGGGATAGCTCCACGGCGGCAGATGGGATACGCCATGGGTTTAATTCAAGTTGGTCTGGGAGCAGGGATTGCCCTGGGACCACTTTTAGGCGGGGTAGTTGCCGATACTTTTGGTTACAGTGAGGCTTTTTATGTTACCTCAGCGCTGCTGTTTGCAGCGGGTTTATTGGTCTGGTGGGGAGTAAAAGAGAGCTTTGTACCAACTGAAGTTCAAAAACGTAAGAGCTTCATGAGCGCATGGCGGGAGATCCTGCGGTCATCGGGGGTAAGGGTTGCATACACATTGAGGTTCTTCAGCCAGCTAGGTCGTATGATGATCGTGCCGGTTGCTCCATTGTTTGTTGCCAGTCTAATGGTTGGAGAAGATAGAGTCAACACCATGACCGGTTTAATGATCGGAGCGCATGCAGCAACTGCAACTATAAGCGCTGTCTATCTGGGTCGTTTGGGTGATCGGATTGGGCATCGTAAAATTGTGATTGTGTGCATGGGGGTAGTCGGATTACTATATATTCCCCAGAGTATGGTAACCAGAGACTGGCAACTGATCGGGCTACAAGCGCTGGCAGGCATTCCAGTGGGAGGCATCTTGCCAGCCATCAGCGCTCTATTGGCCAAGTTCACCCAGGAAGGCAGGGAAGGGGCAGTCTTTGGTTTGGACAACTCGATCATCTCAGGCGCGCGGTCAGTTGCCCCACTGATTGGATCCGGGCTGGCGATTTGGTTTGGATTGCGGACAACCTTCTTAGCTACAGGACTGCTTTACCTCGGCGCGATGATGTTAGCAATCTTGAAGCTTCCGACGGGACGAGAGGAAAGTATACCCGTTTCTGGGGGAAAGAGTGGTGATACCTAGGGGATGATTAAAGGGCGTTTAGAAGATGGCGAGCCATTCTAAGGGAACTTTTTTTAATAACGATCCGGTTACTCAAAATATCATCCAATGGGCGCGAGAAAGGGATGATGTTCGTGCAGCTTTGTTGACCAGCACCCGAGCTGTTCCAGGTGGGATTATTGACTCATTTTCTGACTACGATATTATTTTAATTGTAAAGGATATCCACCCTTACTTTGAAGATCTAAGCTGGTTGGAAGATTTCGGTGATGTGCTGGTAGTCTATCGCGATCCGATCAGACTGGAAAAAGGTTTCGAGAGATTTGCTTATATTACCCAATATGAGGATGGGATCAAGATCGATTTCACATTATGGGCGTTTGAAATAATGCAGCAGATTGTTGAAGCTGAGGAACTCCCTGAAGATTTAGATGTAGGTTACTGCCTTCTGCTGGATAAAGACCAACTGGCAGCGAGATTGAGACCGCCGACCTACAAGGCTTATATCCCTGATCCACCCAGCAAGAGCGAGTATGCAGAATTGGTGGGCTTTGTTCGTGACAATCGAGTTGTTCCGGGAAGTGGGGGTTGAAGTTGCAAACAAGCTTGGTTATGATTACCTTTCTCAGCTTGATGCTCGCGTGATGGTTTATCTGAATAAAGTTAATGGTCTGGGGACGATATCAAAGTCTGGTTAAGCCAATTTTTATTTCTACTTCTACTTCAAGTGACATTATTGGGTGACAGAAATAATTGTTGCTGGCTGGTATAATCGAAGATACGCTTTAATCTCAATCAAAATTTGGACCTCCTTGGTCACCTGATGAAACTAAATCAGGTGTTGTTATGTAGTCTTGATTAATATGGATATTTGCCATGAAAAATAAAAAAAACTATCTAATTGATATGGACGGTGTGCTCATCAGCGGTAAAACCATCATACCGGGAGCTAACCAATTCATCGAAAACCTTAAAAAGAACAATCTAAAATTTCTGGTTTTTACCAATAACTCCCTATATACGCCCAAAGATTTGGCTTACCGATTGCGGGGCATCGGGTTGGATATTTCATCAGATTTGATCTTCACATCAGCGATGGCGACTGCGCTTTTCTTGGAAAAGCAGAACCCCAAAGGAACAGCTTATGCCATTGGAGAAAGTGGTTTGACCTCCGCACTGCATGATATCGATTATATTATCACCGATCATAATCCTGACTATGTGGTGCTGGGTGAGACCAAATCATATAGTCAGGAAGTGCTCACAAAAGGGATCCGCTTGATAATGAGTGGTGCACGATTTGTAGCAACGAACCCTGATTCTTCGGGACCTTCAGAAGAGGGTTTGGTGCCAGCTTGCGGGGCAGTGGCTGCATTAATCAAGGAGGTTGCGCAGGTAACACCATTTTTTGTGGGAAAACCAAATCCATTGATGATGCGTATGGCGTTGAATTACCTGGGGGTGCACTCTGAAGACACCATCATTGTGGGAGACCGCATGGATACAGATATCATCAGTGGTGTAGAGAGTGGTATGGAAACCATCCTGGTGCTCTCTGGAGTAACTCGGGAAGAGGATATCGATGCATATCCTTATATCCCGACTAGAGTATATCCATCGGTTGGGGACATTGCATGAGGTAAAAGGAAAGCCAGGTTTATTCGCTGCGAATTACTATATCGGATGTGATAAAAAACCGCCGGACGTGGGGGGGGCACGCCCGGCGTTCTAAGGAGGGCCACCGGTTAGTAACCAACATTTGGTGCTGGTGCATCTTTTCCAGTGGCTGACACCTGAAATACCAATAAAAGGGAGGGCAGGTGTCGATGTCCTTAATATACCCCAAATTGATCTAAATTGCATTAAAAAATGATTAGAAATTCGAGAAGAATTGTCCAAAATAATTCATTCATTATTCATCGATACCAAACAAACGGTACCACTCACGCAAATCACCCATTGAGGGGTCCAGGCGCTCATTTTCGGGTTGTTCTTTATCCTTCCGAGATAAAATTTCGATTAAGTCAGCCGCGAACTGCTCGGACGATATAACACGAGCATGGAGCGTGCGGGCATTGGATTGGACTTCGTGATCAGAGCTCACAACCGTCCAATTAGCAGCCGCGCGTTTTAGCTGTTTAAGCTTGCCCTGGATGGCTTGGTCGGCAGAATAACCCTGCCGAGTAAAATGAGCCGTTACACTACCAAAATGACGTGAACGGGCAGATCCTGGTGGGGCGTTGTCGAAATAAACATCGACTTTTTTGCGCGTGATGCGGCAGAATTCTTGCAACAACTCTACCAGTTGTATTTCATCATCCACAACCTCCAGGTCAAGCCCGGGTATTTTTGGGATGAGGTTATGACCGTCGATTATAAATGGCATGGATGATCCTGAAAGTATTAGGCAGAAGGTGCCAGAACAATCTTAACAAATTGTGTGAAGTTGTCTGCTAAAGGTGTTTTGAAGGATGAATGAACTCATTTTAGTTTGGAAATCGACCCCCGTCAACCAGCATATTGTGCTATGATGGGGTTTGACGGGCAAAGAACGCTCAATATCTGAGAGAAGTCATGAGAAATTGGAAGCGCCTTTTCTACTACCTGCTGATCAATGTGGTCGTATCAGCCATCACTGTGCTGATTGTCCTTTCACTCTGGGATCGAGCGCGTGCGCCGACGATGGATGAAATCAGTGGAGCGGATATCCCGATTGTAGAACCAGGATGGTCGGAGACACCATCACATGGCTTTGAGGGCACAGGAACACCTTCAGAAGAGGTCGAGCAGATAGACGAAAGAACCAGCGAAGCAGCAGAAGAGCAGGCAACACCTGTCATAACCGAATACCAGGTGCAGAGTGGGGATACATTGGGAGGCATCGCTTCCAGATTTGGTTTAAGTTTAGAGCTGTTGATGGAGGCGAACAATATCAGCGACCCTAATAGGGTGGATGTCGGGCAGCTGCTGGTTATCCCGCAACTTATTACAGCGACGTTGACAGCAACACAAACTGCAACTATGCCAACAGCTACCGCGACTCCGCGAGTTACAGCAACTGCACCTGAGCAGGGTGGAGAAGCTCAAATAATTATTGATAGCGTTATTGGGGCAGGTGACCTGGCGAATGAACGAGTTATGTTGAAAAGGAGCGGCTCAGGTGAGCTTTCTCTGGAAGGTTGGCAACTGGTAGAAGAAGGTGGATTGACGTTCACCTTCCCGCAATTCAAGTTGTTCGAGGCTGGTGCTGTATATATTTATACCAGGGCAGGTCAGTCGACATCCGTACAATTGTTCTGGGGACTTGACGAGCCGGTTTGGCAGCCTGGTGAATTAGTGACCGTGCTAGATGATCAAGGCCAGGTGCGGGCGACTTATCGGGTTCCATAAACCACAGGATACTATAAACAAAGTTATTTGTTGTAAGATAAACGACCTTCCGAATAAGTGAAATCAGATGGGCTTTACTTGCCTTACCATCCGGCATCTGGTACACTTTTGGGAAGAAAGGTAAAGGTATGTCACAAGCGTTGTATCGAAAATGGCGGCCGAGCCAATGGGATTCAGTGGTAGGTCAGGAACATGTAATCAACACGCTGCGTAACGCAGTGGCAGCAGATCGGATCGTCCACGCACTGCTGTTCGCCGGTCCGCGTGGAACTGGAAAGACGACCACGGCGCGCATACTGGCAAAAGCGGTTAACTGCCTGGATGAAGACCTTTCAAAACGACCTTGTGATGGATGCCAATGCTGCCAGGCAATCAACCAGGGACGCTTCTTAGACATGATAGAAATAGATGCGGCCTCTAACACCAGTGTGGATGATGTGCGTGACTTGCGAGATAAGATTAACTTTTCTCCCAACCAGGGCAGGTTTAAAGTTTACATAATCGATGAAGTACACATGCTGTCCACGGCAGCTTTCAATGCATTACTTAAAACTCTAGAGGAACCACCAGCACACGCAATTTTTATACTGGCGACCACCGAGCCACACAAAATACCTGCGACGGTTCACTCTCGCTGCCAGCGTCACGAGTTTAAACGGATTGCTGTCAGCGAAATAGCCGATTTATTGACTAATCTGGCGGCAGCTGAAAAAATCACAGTTTCTGCAGATGCACTGACCTTTATAGCCCGGCAGGCGACCGGGAGTATGCGTGATGGCATTTCCTTGCTCGATCAGCTGGCTTCTACTGGCGAGGATATCGACCTCGAATTAGCGCACAAAGTCCTGGGAACTGCCACTAACCAGGCGGTGAGAAGTGTGATCGAAGCCCTGATAGCCGGCGATGCAGGTAAGGGACTTAGTGACATTCACCAGGCTTTGGATGCGGGCAGCGATTCCCGCCAGTTCGCCCGGCAAGTCGTGGACTACTTGCGCAACTTGCTTCTGATCCGAATGAAAAATGTAAGCCAAGTCGATGCAACAGCAGAAGCGCTGGCTTTGATGAGAGAGCATGCCGATCGTTTTGAGGTGAGCAATCTGCTGCTGGTAATCCAGAATTTCAACCAGGCAGCTACAAATACAGCTGCAGCCTGGCAGCCAGCCCTCCCACTCGAAATGGCGTTTGTCGGATCTTTAGATGCTTCCAACAGGGAAGAGGGTGTAGATATTACTGGTGGTTCTGAAAATCTCGGGGGAGGAAATGATGATTCTAACTCTAAAATCGCAGCCGCAAAAAAGGAGGCGTCGGTAAGGAAGCGCGAAGAGGTGGGATCTCGGGAAAATCGAGAAGCTTCAGGGGATATTGCTTCAGAAGACCACCAATCATTACAGTCCTTGATGAGTAACTGGCAGCAAATTCTAAACCTGGTACGGCGACAAAACCCCAACACATATGGTTTATTAAATTCATGCAAAACCAGAGTAATGAGGGGAAATACCCTGATCTTGGGTTATGCCAGTGATGTATTGAAAAATCAGATGACAAAAAAGGACAATCTTCTTATTGTAGAAAAAGTCTTATCCCAGGTGTTAGAAAAAGAAGTTCACATCAAGTGTATTATCAGCACAGCGCAGCGATCGGCTATTCCTGATGAGGTGGACAATGAAGGGATGGTTGCCTCCGCATTACGAGATCTGGGTGGAGAGATAGTAGATGTGCAATAAGCAATACCTGGAGAGTGGATGAACAATAGCTGAAACACCAGGTGTAGGGAAAGATTATTTTATAGAGATTTGTGCTTTATCGTGCAAGAGAACAGGAAAATAAACTACTAAGCTTAGATTTGGAGGGAAAATGCCGAAAGGATTCAAAGGACCGAAGGGGCAAGCGGGGATGATGCAGCAATTGCAAAAACTTCAGGAACAGGTACAGGCTACTCAAGCGCAGTTGGCTGAAGAAACGGTTACTGCAACTGTAGGAGGCGGAGTAGTTAAGGTTACGATGACTGGCGACCAGCGCTGCCGGGAGGTTGAGATCGAAGCAGAATTGTTGGAAGATGTTGACGTGGAAATGCTCCAGGATTTAATCCTAAGCGCAGTAAATGCAGCTTTGGACCAATCGCGGGAGATGGCAGCTGAACGGCTGGGACCATTGGCTGGTGGTCTATCATTCTAAAGCCCCAGGCTGACAAACAGGTGAGCTGATTTCATGGTGCATTAGAGTGCCTGGCCGGATGACCAGCTGAGGAAATAAGAAAATGCTATTGCCTGGACCTATTCAAAATATGATTACTGCTTTCGCGCGTTTGCCTGGGGTAGGACCAAAGACTGCATCTCGACTGACCTTTTTCTTGTTAAAGGCACCGGATGATCTGGCTGATGAAATGGCAGCATCGCTAACCGCGTTAAGGAGCAAAATAACTTATTGCCAGGTCTGCTTTAACATAACCGAGGTTGGAAAAGAGGAATGCGAGATATGTGAGAGTAAAGATAGGCAAGCCGATGTGATCTGTGTGGTTGAGGACCCATTAGATGTCCTGGCGTTGGAGCGCACGGAGGGTTACCAGGGAAAGTATCATGTCTTGCATGGAACGCTCTCGCCAATCGAGGGGATCGGACCTGAAGATATCAAGCTTCGAGAGTTGATTGCCAGGGTGGACCAAGGTGGTGTAACCGAAGTTATCCTTGCTACGAATCCGAGCATGGAGGGGGACGCAACCGCGATGTATTTACAGCAGCAGCTTTTACCGAAAGGAGTTCAGGTGACGCGGCTGGCGCGAGGATTACCAGTGGGAGGAGATCTAGAATACGCTGATCAGAGCACGCTTTTAAGGGCACTGGCAGGTAGGCAAATGATGAAGTGATTGAAAAGGGAATGAAGCAGGGGGGCAGGAGGGAGAATCTACAAGAAATATGTAAAAAAGAGAAAATGAGCTTGACAGCCCTTGAAGATTGAATATAATAAAGATAACAAAAGTTGAAGATCTTGCCCTGACAGGGGAAGATTGTGACATGAGTGAATAATAGACGCCCAGCGTCAGAGACCAGAGCCAAGTGGCTTGTCGGTCTGACGGGCCGATGTCTGAAGGCATCGGTAGTTTAGGTTTGTGGCAATTGATGATGCACCTTGACAAATGTCCCAAACCAAGTATAATAAAAGGGCAGTGAGAAAAGAGTGTCTCGCCGAGGAAGGCAGACCACTAAAAGTTAGAGGGGCGGCGCCCTGCGTCAAATACCAAGAAAGCATGAAGCTTGTCGGAGCACATGACCGTCGATGCTGAAGAGGCATCGGCGCTTTAGTCTGAAACAAGCTTGACAAGGGTAAGTGCGACTGGTAGAATAGTGCCCGCTAATATGACGGAACCTTAACAACTGAAGAGTGATAGGAAGACGAGAACTCGACAATTCTGGCGAAAGTAACAAACGATACGTAACGCATCGACAAGATGCGATTTTTTGCGGAGAGTTTGATCCTGGCTCAGGATGAACGCTGGCGGCGTGCCTAATACATGCAAGTCGAACGGGGAGCAATGCTTCGGCAGAGCTCCTAGTGGCGAACGGGTGAGTAACGCGTTGGTGACCTGCCCCGAAGAGGGGGATAACAGTTCGAAAGGGCTGCTAATACCCCATGTGGTCGTGGAGACTAGATGCTCTACGTCTAAAGGAGCAATCCGCTTCGGGAGGGGCCTGCGTCCCATCAGCTAGTTGGTAGGGTAATGGCCTACCAAGGCGATGACGGGTAGGGGACCTGAGAGGGTGACCCCCCACACTGGCACTGAAACACGGGCCAGACACCTACGGGTGGCAGCAGTAGGGAATATTGCACAATGGGCGAAAGCCTGATGCAGCAACGCCGCGTGAGCGAAGAAGGCCTTCGGGTCGTAAAGCGCTTTTCTGGAGGAAGAGAAAGGACGGTACTCCAGGAATAAGGATCGGCTAACTACGTGCCAGCAGCCGCGGTAACACGTAGGATTCAAGCGTTATCCGAATTTACTGGGCGTAAAGCGCGTGTCGGCGGTTCGGCAAGTTGGACGTGAAAGCTCCTGGCTCAACTGGGAGAGGCCGTTCAAAACTGCCGGGCTAGAGGACGGTAGAGGGAGGTGGAATTCCCGGTGTAGTGGTGAAATGCGTAGATATCGGGAGGAACACCAGTGGCGAAGGCGGCCTCCTGGACCGTTCCTGACGCTCAGACGCGAAAGCTAGGGGAGCGAACGGGATTAGATACCCCGGTAGTCCTAGCTGT
>JACUUU010000192.1 GCA_014859065.1 Anaerolineales bacterium | reverse complement strand
TTGGTGGCCAATCTTGGACCCCGTTTAGGAGCGTGCTCAAAATCTCGATGATCGGTTCTAGGCTATCCCTTCTTTAGGAGCAGCAAGCAATAGCAAAGCAATAGCATCACAAGAAACTGAAAGTTCAGGTGATGCCCTGGATCAGATTAATCCCAATGCCGCCGGGATCGATGTGGGAGCGGAAGAAGTCTGGGTGACCGTGCCTCCAGACCGAGACGAAGAGAGTGTACAGGTCTTCCCAATCTTCACCGCCGATCTCGGGCTATAGACAGGTCAATCGCAAGTGTGCCCGACGCATCATGGCTCAAAAAGGGCTACTATATCCACCCAAACTGCGGAAAAAACACACAACCGACAGCGAGCATCCTTATCCTCGTTACCCTAACCTGGTTAAGAATTTAGAGATCGTCCGTCCTGACCAGGTCTGGGCCAGTGACATCACCAATGTGCGTTCGCAGCAAGATTTTGTCTATCTGGCCATTGTCCTGGATGTGTTCACTCGAGCGATCCGAGGTTGGTGTTTGAGCCGTTTGTTGGATCAAGAATTGACCATGACAACCTTACGTCGGGCATTGGCAATCGGTCAGCCCGATATCCATCACAGCGATCAAGGGGTTCAGTATACTGCCGATGATTATATTAATCTGTTGAAGGCTCAAGGTATCCAAATCAGCATGGCAGCCGTTGGAAAAGCCGAAGAGAATGGCTATGCCGAGCGCGTGATCCGCACGATCAAAGAAGTGGTGGTGGAACTCTCGGAGTATTTAGACTTCCAAGATGCTCTTGAACAGATTGGACATTTTATAGAAGATGTATACATGACCAAACGTGTCCATTCAGCTTTGGGATATCTCACACCAGGCGAGTTTGAAACGCCTTGGTGGATATCCAATTCTTTGGAGTTATCTCCATAAGAATGCCTAAAAAAGTGTCCAGCTTTATGGTTCCACTACATACTTTCCACTTATCACTGCTTACTATTGTTATAATTACTACAAGAATCAGCTAATATGATTAATATCAAAGCAACCAAGCCCCTTTATCTCCAACTGCTTGCCACTGGCGATCTGGAAAAGCGTGTCCAGGAAGCTTACCAACATCTCTCTATATGCGATGTCTGCGCCTGGGAATGTCCTGTCGACCGTCTTTCCGGTCAACTAGGGGTTTGCCGCACAGGCGAGCGCGCTCGTGTCAGCAGTTACGGACCCCACCTCGGTGAGGAAGATCCCTTACGCGGCTGGCGGGGCTCTGGTACCATTTTCTTCTCTCGCTGCAACCTGCGCTGTCAGTATTGTCAAAACTACGACATCAGTCAGGCCGACTCAGGTGTAGAGGTGACCCCCCAGCGTTTGGCAGAGATGATGCTCGAGCTCCAATCTCATGGCTGCCACAACATCAACTTCGTCTCTCCCAGCCATGTGGTACCCCAGATTCTTGCTGGTTTGCTCATAGCTGCCCAAGCTGGCTTGCGCATACCGCTGGTTTACAACACCGGTGGCTATGACTCTATGGCTATGCTCACCATACTGGATGGCATCATCGATATCTATATGCCGGATATGAAGTATGCTGATCCAAAAATCGCCCGCCGTTATTCCAAGGTGCGTGATTATCCTCAAGCGAACCAGGCGGCTGTCCGTGAGATGCATCGCCAGGTCGGTGACTTGCAGGCAGACGAACGTGGGATTGCCACCCGTGGACTCTTGGTCCGCCACCTGGTTCTCCCCGATGATCTGGCTGGCAGCGCTCAAGTTTTCCAATTCCTCGCCCACGAGATTTCTACTAACACGTATATCAACATCATGGATCAATACCGCCCTTCTTATCGCGCCAGGGAGTACCCTGAATTAAATCGCGGTTTGAAACCTCACGAATATCAGAAAGTCCTCGATCTGGCTTCTGCTGCTGGGCTAAACCGCCTCGACCAACGCCGCTCGAGTACGTGGAGCTGGTTCTAAGCGCATTAGCACCACTCCTGTACATCATTTTATCGTTATTAGGAAGTAAACCAATATGATTGAAAGCAAGTTTGCAGATCTTTCCCAAACCATTCACACTATGGGCAGTGTTGTAGTCGCCTATTCTGGCGGTATTGACAGCACCTTGCTTCTCAAAGTTGCCCACGACTGTCTTGCCGATCGCGCTTTGGCACTAACTGCGGTTTCCAGCAGTTTTCCCTCCATCGAACTGGATGAAGCAAAATCCATCGCGAGTTATATCGGCGCCCAACACATTTTGATCGACACTTTCGAGACCGAAGACCCACGTTACCAGGAAAACACTCCCAACCGCTGCTTTTTCTGTAAGCATAACGTTTATGACGAAATAGTAAGCTATGCTCAACAACACGGTTTCCGATACGTAATCGACGGAACCAACGCAGACGACGTTGGAGACCACCGTCCTGGGAGAAAAGCAGCTCGAGAACACGGCGTTCGTAGCCCCCTCCAGGAGGTCGGTCTCTCGAAGTCTGAAATCCGACATCTTGCCCAACGCCTGGCCTTGCCAAATTGGGATAAACCTGCCGCCGCCTGTCTTTCATCCCGCATCCCATACGGCACCTCCATCACTGTCGAACTCCTCTCTCAAGTCGAGCGCGCCGAACGTCTTCTCTATGAAATGGGTTTTCGCCAATTACGTGTCCGTCATCACGGGCAGTTAGCCCGCATCGAGCTGCCTCCTGATGAGTTTGTCCGCTTGCTCTCTTTGAAGGATGAAATTATCGTCCCTTTTAATAACCTCGGTTTTCAATATGTAACTCTCGATCTGGTTGGTTTCCGTTCTGGCAGCATGAATGAGGTATTGAAATCCCATGGACGTTGAGAAAATCAAACAACTGCTCTCTGACCTCCAAGCTGGTAATATCAGCCAGGAACAGGCTATCCAGCGCCTCAGCGCTTTGCCATATGAGGATCTCGGTTTTGCTCGCCTGGATACTCATCGAGCTTTGCGCCGTGGTCTTCCCGAAGTCGTCTTTTGCCAGAACAAGACCACAGAACAGGTCATCAAAATTCTCACTCGACTCTGGCAGCACCACGACCGCATCCTCGCAACTAGGCTTACTTCCCAAATGGCTGCTGATGTTCAGGTAGCCCTTCCTCAAGCGCATTACAATCCCACTTCTCGTCTGTTGACCCTTAGCAAGGCTGAGTTCTCCAGCCCTGATAAAGAGTCCCCTTATGCGCTCGTTGTTTGTGCCGGCACCTCCGATCTTCCTGTTTCCGAAGAAGCCGCCCAAACTCTCGAGTTTCTCGGTTCTCGGGTTGAGCGTTTGGTGGATGTCGGGGTCGCCGGTATCCACCGCTTGTTTGATTCCTATGAATTGATCAACCAGGCGGATGTTATCGTGAGTGTAGCTGGCATGGAAGGCGCTTTGACCAGCCTGATCGCCGGGTTGGCAGCCTGCCCGGTCATTGGAGTACCCACCAGCGTGGGTTACGGAGCTCACTTCAATGGCATAGCACCTTTGCTCACCATGTTAAATTCGTGTTCGCCTGGAGTTGCTGTCGTAAATATTGACAACGGTTACGGTGCTGGCGTCTATGCCCATCTTATCCTCCAGCGCATTCATAAAGGTCTTGATCGATGAAAATAGCTTATTTTGATTGTATTGCCGGGGCAAGCGGTGACATGCTTTTAGGTGCATTGTTGGATGCTAGCCTTGATGAATCTGTCCTTCACGCAGGTCTTGCTAATCTTAATCTTTCTGGTTTCAATGTTACAGTTAGCCGTCTTCTCAAGAACGGTCTTAGTGCTTTGAAAGTTAATGTAGCAGTTCAGGAAGACCTTCCCTCCCGCACTTTGTTAGAGATTGAGGAAATCATCACTACTAGCAGCCTGCCAGATTCCATCCAGCAACAGGCAAACCAGGTCTTCCGCACCCTGGCCGAAGTCGAGGCAAAAATTCACCATCACCCAGTCGATCAGATCCATCTGCACGAGTTAGGGGGCTTGGATACCATTATCGACGTTGTTGGAGTTCTACTAGGACTCGATCACCTCCAAATCCAACAGGTCTATGCTTCTCCACTACCTATGGCACGTGGCTTTGTCAATAGCGCTCACGGGCCACTTCCCTTGCCTGCCCCAGCAACCTTGGCGCTCTTGGAAAACGTTCCACTTTATGGCACTGACATGCAGGCCGAGTTGGTAACCCCTACTGGCGCAGTCCTGCTCAAATCGCTGGTCACTGAATTCGGTGCCATCCCACCCATGAATCTGGAGCACATTGGTTACGGTGCTGGGCAACGAGACCTACCTATCCCTAACCTGGTGCGTGTTTTGATCGGTAACCAGAAAGCCGAAACCACTGCCGATGGGGAAACACTCGTGCTCATCGAGACCAACATTGACGATCTTAATCCCGAAATCTACGATTACGTCTTCTCCCGCTTGTTTGCTGCCGGTGCATTGGATGTCTTTCTATCTCCAATTTTGATGAAGAAGAACCGTCCCGCCTCTCTCTTATCGGTGCTTTCTAAACCCGGAGACGTTGCTCGACTAACCGAAGTCCTCTTCTCCGAAACCAGCACATTAGGCGTTCGCCAGCATCTCGTCGACCGATTTGCTTTACCTCGCCAGATCCAATCGGTTGAAACTCCTTATGGAACTGTTCGTGTAAAAATCGCCCACCTGGCATCTGGAAAACTAAAAGCAGCACCAGAATACGATGACTGCCGTTTGATTGCTGAAAAACACGGGATTCCCTTGAGAGAGGTCTATCATCTTGCCCAACACCTGGCAAGTGGGGAAGGTTAATCATCATGCGCATGAGCCAGCTGTTCAGTTCAACCCTCAGAGAATCGCCTTCAGAAGTTGAGATTCCCAGCCATGGTTTGCTTTTACGAGCTGGCTTTATTCGTCACCTGGCAGCCGGCATCTTCACCTATTTGCCTCTAGCCCATCGCTCGTTGAACAAAATTGAAAATATCATGCGTCAGGAAATCGATGCCATTGGTGGCCAGGAGATCACCATGCCCGTCGTCCAACCTGCCACCTTATGGCAAGAATCTGAGCGTTGGTATCAAATCGGCCCTGAGATGGGGCGTTTCAAAGATCGCAATGGGCGTGATATGGTGCTTGGTATGACCCATGAGGAAGTTGTTGCTGATCTCGTTCGCAGAGAGATCCGCTCTTATCGTCAGCTTCCTGCACTCGTTTACCATATCCAGACCAAGTGGCGTGATGATCCCCGCCCAAGAGCTGGTTTGATCCATGCCCGTGAGTTCACCATGCTGGATAGTTACAGCCTTGACTCCGATCTCGATGGCTTGGATCGACAATACCGTCTCCATTATCATACTTACTTTAATATCTTCAACCGCTGCAACCTGCCGGTCATCGCCATCAAATCTGATGTAGGTATGATGGGTGGGCAAATGGCTCATGAGTTTATCTACTTTACTCCCATTGGAGAAGACATGATCATCTCCTGTGATAGTTGTGGCTACGCCGCCAACCAACAAATTGCCCGTTTTTCTAAACCGATTCCCCCAGCTGAAAGTCTTCACGACCTCGAAAAAGTATCTACTCCGGATGCGAAAACCATTGAGACCCTGGCTAATTTCCTGCAAATTCCAAAATCGAAGACCGCTAAAGCCATTTTTTGCATCGCCACTATTCCAAGTGGGAAAGATATAATTGAACGTTTTGTCTTTGTCGTTGTTCGTGGCGACATGGAAGCCAATGAATATAAGCTCGCGAATGCTATCCAGGCTACCCAATTGCGACCCGCAAATGATGCAGAGATCCGAGCTAGTGGAGCGGAACCGGGTTACGCCTCTCCTGTTGGGTCGCGGGACGCTCTCGTCGTGGTCGATGATCTCATTCCACACTCCCCTAACCTGGTGGCTGGCTCCAACGAAAATGGTTACCACTTGCTCAACGTAAACTATGACCGCGATTATCAAGCTGATGTTATAGCTGACATCGTCACTGCTGAACAAGGTTACCCCTGCCCAGAATGTACCCAACCCCTTAAATCTGCACGTGGTGTCGAAGTAGGCAACATTTTCAAACTGGGTGACCGCTACAACCAATCGTTAAACTGCTTTTATTTGGATAAAGACGGATCCAAAAAACCGGTAATCATGGGCTCTTATGGCATTAGCAGCAGTCGTTTGCGGGCATGCATCGCCGAAGCTCACCATGATGAGAAAGGGCTCATCTGGCCGATCACAGTTGCTCCTTACCAGGTGCATTTGCTGGTTCTGCCCAGTAAGGACAGTCCCCAACCACAAACCCTCGCTGACGACCTCTACCAGCAGCTGTTTGAGAACGACATTGAAGTACTCTACGACGATCGTGACGAGAGGCCAGGAGTGAAATTTAACGACGCTGATTTGATAGGAATACCCATCCGCTTGACCATCAGCCAGCGCTCAATCCAATCAGGTGGCGTAGAATTCAAGCTTCGCCCAATGCCTGAAAAGAACATCATCCCCTCGGGAGATATTGTAGAAAAAGTGTTCAACGAGATATCTGCCTTGCAAGTCTTGATCGAGTAAAATTTAGAACAGATTCCGTTTCCTGAACCCAGTGGTTAGTGATTATATGTGAAATAACCACTCTGTTTGTCCCTTAAAACACAGAAGACCCGCTCGTATGGGATCGGATCTCCTGTCGGATCGCGTGTTTTACTTACCGCATCTTAAAGTACTTGGTTAGACCTAACGCCATGTTCAAGTTACCACTTAGTTTCACTTTCTGTTGCATGAAGGCTGCCATCGGATCTAATTTGCCCAGGATGATGTCCTTATAGTCCTGAGCATCTGCCCAAAGAGTCATGGTTGGGGAATCGGTTTCACCTACTTCCACGGTGCATTGTTGATCCTTGATAGTGACCACCCAATCCCCACCTTCCTCTCCTGACAGGTGGTACTGGATAACCGCATCTACTCCTTCCG
>JACUUU010000489.1 GCA_014859065.1 Anaerolineales bacterium | reverse complement strand
TACCAAAAATATCCGTCTGGCGGAAACCAGCCTCCTCGATTAGCTCTTTCAACTCCTGCGCTGAAAACAGCCGGTGTCCCAGTCTCAGATCGCGGCGCTGACCATCTTTGACGATAATCCAGAGGTTCTCGATCCAATCCCAGCCGTCAGATATCTGGCGATCCTGCAGGAACAGCGCCTCGTCTATTTCCTCCCAGGATCTCTTTTGAAAAAAACGAGCCAGGATTTCTTTACCCAGCATCTCCATCACCAATACACCGCCGGGTTTGAGCGATTGGTAGAAATTCTGCAGCACCAGACGGTCATCGTTCAGGTCTTCGAAATACCCAAAGGAGGAAAACAGGTTCAAACAGACATCGAACGCCTCT
Source organism: Anaerolineales bacterium (assembly GCA_014859065.1). Lineage (GTDB taxonomy): Bacteria > Chloroflexota > Anaerolineae > Anaerolineales > UBA4823 > Kmv39. The sequence continues at coordinate 6,522 of JACUUU010000489.1, read as the reverse complement.
TGCCGGCGAAAAGCACGCATGTCCGCTTGAACTAATTCGATTTCAGCTTCTATCTGCTTTCCCTGTTGAGCAGCTCGTTTCAAATATGCCCCGGTGCGATCCACTGCAGTCACCCGGTAACCGCGCTTTGCCAGCTCGCAAGAATGGCGACCGATCCCACAGGGTAAATCCAGGACCGCCATCCCAGGCTGCATGCCAACCAGTTCGAGCAGTTGGTCGATCTCCGCGGCAGTGCCGAGCAGCCGTTGTTCATTGAACAAAAAAGGAGCTACATCTTCCCAAAACGAATCCCGGTCGTGCCAAGGTTTTGCATCCATCGGTTATCCTCCACAACTGCGTTCCTGGGGTACTGTCCAGATGAAAAATCAAAGGTTTCTAAAAGACCTTATTTATGCTTATTTCTACCCAGATGATCAAAAAGTTTACTGGGAAGTTAGTCCAAGATTTAGAACCTGTTAGCACACATGCTATGCCAATCCAGCCAATCTATCGATATCCTTTTGAATAATCTGTATACTGCTGCTCAAATCCAAGTGTGAACGGTCGAAATACCCTTTATAGGTGTTCAAGATTTCGGTAAAGATTTCAAAGCACTGTCCGATCTCGTAAAAGTCTACATCCAGCCGTTCGAATAAGCCGGGTTCATTGATGTGCTTGCGGTCGAGATGTGCCAGAATGCGATCACGCAACACCTTGACCCTTTCAAAAAGGGGTTGCTTCTCCTGGAGCAGGTGGCGGTGAGATTCGATTTTCTGTTCTATCTGCTCGCGGCTGGCATAGCGGAACGCCTTGGTATTTTGCGAAGCGCAGTTCAACAGGTACTCGATGGATACCGATTCTCGCTCGTGAATTCCCAGCTTCGCCAGGCTGAGAAGTGCCTGGTTAAAACAAGCCTGGTATGTCCCAGACAACAAACAGGGGTATGTGAGTAAATCACTATGGGCGAATTTGGCATGCAGTGTCGAGACGATCTGCAAATAGAGGATGCCCACGCTCAATTCTGCCGTGAGTAGATCTAGAATCGCCTTGATCTTGTTCCCGTTCTTGCCCATCTCAATCTAGGTGGTCATATCACCCAGGTATCTCGTGTCTCAACAACCTTTTCGGAAAACCGGATAAGTCCAACGCCACCCGTACGTCCGCGGCATGTTCCCGGTAATGGCCTAAAAAGATCAGCGCTAACTCATAAGGGGTCATTTTCTCGCTGCCCCAAGGCGTTGAATGCAAACGCTCCAGGTCAGCCTGGCTCAGACCAGTCAAGCAATTCACCAAAGCCTGATGTGAACCTTGTAAGTCCGACCAGACTTGATCCCAGGGCATTGCCTGCCGCTTTTCAACATGCTCCCGATTCCAGGCATCCAGTCCAGCGGAGAAGTCTGCTGGGAATTTCTCTCCAGCTGCCCAGCCATCCAGCGCTGCAACCCCAAAGATGTTCCAATCCGCAATGTGTCCCAAAAGGTCTTTCAACATCCACTCTCCACACACAGGAAAAGTCTGGCGTTCGTTGAGTCGGACCAGGGGGACAACCGAGAGGAGTTCTGCAAAGGCATGCCCTAACCCAACCAGGAGGAGATCCTGGGGACCGGTATTAGGCTTTATATGTTTGTGCTTGCGCCAACGAAAAATATCCTGGGCATGAACAGCGTCATGCCGGTAACGGCACTGTGCCCGCTGGGCAGGGCTGGCAGCTCCTTTCTCCCGTCGACGGTGCAGGTCCAGGTCGTCAATATGAACCATTAGCTCAAGGAACCCAGCTCGCGAGTGGGTAAAGAAATCCAAAGCCTGTGACAGGCTAAAATGTTTGGATGCAGCTAACTGGGCTGCGTTCTGTTCATCAATCGTCATAAAATCTAAGTTCTCTTGCCGGCCTTCCAGAGTAAGCCTTACGCGCTGGGTGTGCAGTTCATCCCAGGCAGCCAGGTGGGCTAAGATATCCTTGGCAGTAGTGTTATGAAAGATTGGCGATCTGCTCAAGGTTTTCTCGTCCAAACCGGTAAGCAGCTGCAGCAACAGTGACCTTTCAGCTGCCATCCGGGCATGCAGTTGCAACCGCCACTCAGACAGCACCTGGCGAATGTGTTCTGTATGCTCCAACTCGTGCTCAACCATCCGGCGGAGAGCTTTACGTGCTGTCCAGGGTTCATGGGGATGTTTAGTCCAATGGGAGGGGTAATTTTCCGCGTGGAGCTCTCCATCGCTCAGCAGACTTAACCGATGTAGCACAATCCCCCGCACCTTTTCAAGAAATTTAAAGAGGGGCAACCCCTGGACGTGTTTCCAATCAGATGGAAGTGTTTCGGAGGGCACCAGGCGCGACAGGTACCATCCTTCAGCATTTCCAATATGGCGCAAGATCTCGCTAATGTTCATCTCCCCTGCTCGAGGTCGCCAATTTCGTATCCAGCTGGAGAGTGGGCGCGTGAGAGCGAGAAGGTCATCCCTAGCAAACCCAGAACGACGGAAATAGACATTTTCTATCTCATCTGGCAGGAGCGGCTGGCGGTCAGATTCAAACAGCGCGGCTGAATCACCCGGGTTGAACGGACCAAATCCATGAATAACCTCCACTACCTCCAGGACCACAGACTCATCTGTCTCGATGTCTTCATGGTGATATTGCAGCCAAGCCTGCTAATCCTGAATAGCTTGCGGCATTCTGGACAGAGCTTCCTCCTGGTTGCGCGCGCGCCAACAACACCCCGGTAAATCTGGCACGTGAGCCATGCAGCCCACCTCCGGCTTGATTTCAAGGTAAACCTGGTAGGTGCCCATCAAATATCATCCTTGATGGTGTCACAAATAAAAGATTCCAGCCCATTTAGATCTTCCATCGCGTTCAATTATGTATATATTTATCGATAACCTTCTCCACGCGGAGCTATCTTCGATACCAAAAAATATATGATTATGTTCACCGGCAGCTGGAACGCCCAGATCGCCAGGATATTTCCAATCGATGTCAGGTAGCCCTGTGTGAAATAATGCAAGGGGATGAAAAGGACTGGTGCCCAAACCATTGAGGTTAGCAGCGCTCCAACCAGCCCTTCTCTTGAACTCAGGTTCAACCGTTTGGCTGGTGTCCTGTCCAACACCCACAACCAACCCAGGAAAGTACTGATCGAGATCAAGACAGCAACCGGTAACTGGACAGCGATCTGGTTTCCCCAGCGGGTGAGAGCATAAATCCCGAAACCCGCCAGGATGGAAAAGATATGGATACCGGCAAGGACAAATCCATGCAAACCAACCAGGAAAACCGGAAATACGCCAACCTTACAGGTGGGCTCGAGCTTGGCAAGTCACTTGAACTTCATCAAACCATCAAGGCCTCAAGATGAGGGTATTTTGTGCATCTGCATCCACAGCAGCTTGATCGAACAGTAAGGGGTGGTATTCGAAATTGCGCCAGGGGTCGATCATATTGTCATAGTGACGGTGGAAGGGATGTCCTGACTGACCGGTGGTGTGCATCGCCAACGAGTTGGTCAGGTCGCCCAGGTCGACGATCATGCGGTAAGAGGGTAATGAGCTGACCGTATAAGGATTGGTCATCCTGTAACTAGTGGCGTTTACAGTGGCAATGCTGCCATCTACCCCAACAGGTCCACGGTTGAAGATCGCTTCAATGAGACCGATCCCGCTTTGGCCCAGAGCAGCGTTGGTGAAGGTGGCGGTGTGCAGGTCTCCCCAGCGCCATTTGGACATGTCGTTCCCAAGAGTCTCGCTTAATTCTCCTACTGCAGCATGGAGAGCTTGCAGGAGGATATCATCACGCCCTTCAACCTCTGCGGTGTTGAGGTTGTTGAACCAGGGAGAGTCTGGTTGTGTCAGTTCGTTCACCACTGCTTGACTGAGGACACTGGCAGCCCGGCTGGCGAGTGCTTCACCCAGTTCATCCTGGTAGGTCAAACGGACGAGGTGCAGCCTGAAAGCTTCGAACAGGGCAGCAGCCGCGCTGTCGCGCACCGCGCGTCCATCCCAGGACTGGAGCAGCGTGAGCGCTTCCGCCAGGCGGGGATCGTCGCTGGTCAGGGCAGTCACATAGGGGAGCACATCTTTAGCCCATAATGGTAAGCTGTCCGCATGCATCACCTGGATATCGGTGATGGAGATGGGAGAATATTCTTCGATCAGGTCAACGATTCGCTGGGCACGGTAGCCTGGAGCCCAGTCGCGGCTGAGGAAGTAGGGATACTCAGTTGAGATGACGGCATTGTTAGCGGTGACGATATAACCCTCAGGTGGATTGAAACTGTACGGCAGTTCATCAAAGGGGATGTAATCGATCCATTCGTACTCCCCTGTCCAGCCAGGTACCGGCATGCTGCCATCTCCCTGAGCGCGGATGGGGATGCGTCCGGGGGATTGGTAGCCGATGTTGCCGTCCACATCAGCATAAACGAAGTTCTGACTGGGGACATCCCAAAAAGAAAGCGCAAAACGGAACTCGTCCCAATCTTGAGCGCGGTTAATCAACAGGACACTGCGCAGCAGGGTCATTTCTCCCCCTTCGAGGGCAGTCCAGGAAAGCGCTAACGGTTGCCAGCCAAATGCCCAATCTTGCTCCGTGCCTCCCACTACATCATTGATGATCGGCCCGTGGCGGGTGATGCGCACATTCACCACCTCCGCATCGTCCTGTCCGGCGATGTAGACCAATTCCGGGACGATCTGCATGTCCAACCACTCACCCTGGTACTCGTACTGGTTAGGATCCTGGGGGTTGACCCTTTCGATATAGAGGTCCTGAACATCCGGGCCTAAATTGGTCACTCCCCAGGCGATGCGGTCGTTATGACCGATGATCACACCGGGTGCGCCAGGGAAAGAAGCTCCAACCACATCGTATGGGCAAACTGCGGTCAGCGGCACACAGTGCAAGCCCATCTCGTACCAGATGGCTGGCATCTGGATGCCCAAATGGGGATCATTTGCCAGCAGAGCTGTACCCGTTTCCGATCGAGAGCCAGCAATCACCCAACTATTGCTGCCAACCCCTTCGCCCTCACCAAAAATGAAGCCGCGCTGAGCGACCTCCGGGACAGCTTGCAGTGCAGCATCACTTAACGGGTATGCCACAATCTCGGGATGCTCCTGCGGATACCCCGGCCAGAGTACTTCCAAAGCTGGCTCGCCAACCTGGGTAACCAGGCGGGCGCGCAGTAGCTCGTTGTTCATGTTGCCACCCAAATCCCAAGCCATCACCTTTGCCCAGGTGAGCGTGTTGTAAGGCGTCCAGGGTTCGGGTTCGAAGCTAGTACCGATCAAGCCCAGCAGGGTAAATTCAAGACCCAGGCGACCGGTATTGGCGTTTATATAAGCGTTGATACCATCCGAATAGGACTGCAGAACGGATAACGTCTCTGCATCCAGGTTTTCCAGGTCTTGCGCAGCCGCACGGTGCCAGCCCACTGTGCGGATAAAGCGGTCATTGTCTAGTGTTGGCTTGCCCAGGATCTCGGATAACCTCCCCGAGCCAATCCTTCGCGAGAATTCCATCTGCCAGAAGCGGTCCTGTGCCTGGACGTAGCCCTGAGCAAAGAATAGGTCTTGGGTATTGGAGGCATAGATATGAGGGATGCCCCAGCTGTCGCGGATCACGGTGACCTCCCCCTGCAAACCGGAGACCTGTATACTGCCATCGACCTTCGGCCAGTGCCGGCGAACTAAAATCACGCCGCTTCCAAATCCTAACAAACCTACCACCAGCACAAAGATCACGATTGCCAGTATAAACCGCTTAATGACTGTCATGATGTTCCTCCTTGGATCGTCTATCGATTGTTCAGATAATATATTTTGCAGGATAATCCCCTTGATGTCAACATTTTCTTAATGGAAATTATGCCGGAAATCGGTCCTGGTTGCGTTGGACCTTTTTAATGACAGCCTTGGTCAGGTCAATTCCAGATCGGTTCGCAAGGCTCAGGCAATAAATTACGACATCAGCCAGCTCATCAGCTACGGCTGCTTTGGACTCAGGATTGTCCAGATAGTTGATACTTTCTTGGGCACTCATCCATTGGAAGTGCTCCATCAATTCAGCTGCTTCGATTGCAATACTCATCACCAGGTTTTTGGGAGAGTGGTAAGACTCCCAGCTGCGATCAGCGATGAATTTGGCGACCAGCCGCCGCAAGTCTGCGATAGATGTATCATTGTCTGAACTCATCAAACCCTCCCTACATACCATTGACCAGTATCAATAACCGCTTCAAAACCAGCCAGCCTGTCTCCACAAAATGCTGATTGGTAGTCCTAGCCAGTTTCCTCTACAATCCAATTCATATGGGATAACTTTACAGGCAGGTAGTTATCAACCCATCTCATCTGGGGGACGCCACTCCGGGGGACGAAAGACCAACCACACAATTAAACCCGCAGGCCAGGCCAAAAGCAGCACCAACAAAGCGACCAGGCAGCCCGATTTGCCTCTCCTTTCCGCATCTCCCATTGCCCAAAAAGCGCTAATAATGGGAAGCGACACCAGCAATAAAATTGGAATTGCCAAAAAAATTACTC
>JACUUU010000191.1 GCA_014859065.1 Anaerolineales bacterium | reverse complement strand
GTGTTATCGCGACGTGATTTCTTCAAAGTAGGATTACTCAGCCTGGGTGGGTTGGCGCTTCTCCCGGGGAAGCGCTGGTTAAGTGCATTGGATTTTCCCAGGGCTGAGCGCTTAGGCCGGGTAAATGTCGGCAAAGTCGAGCTAAAATCCCGCCCGGATATAGACAGCAATACAGTCAAAGAACTTTACGAGGATGCGGTCGTAGTTAGAGTGCGAGAGCTTACCGGCAGACATCCCTACCGCATCAATCAACGCTGGGTGGAAACGCCGGATGGCTACATCTGGTCCCCCTATCTCCAGCCGGTCGAGAATACACCAAACCAACCTGTGAATAGCCTGCCCGAGACCAGCATTGGCAACGGGATGTGGGTGGAGGTCAGTGTGCCTTATGTTAACTTGATGTTGGCAAACCCTCCGGCACGTGCCCCCTGGCTGCAAGTCAAGCTAGACTTCGGCTTGACTCCCCGCTTGTATTTCAGCCAGATAAGCTGGGTCGATCAGACCAGGGTGGACGATGCTGGTCAGGTCTGGTACAGGATCAACGAACCTTATGGGAGTTATGGGGATATCTTCTGGGCAAGAGCAGAAGCATTGCGACCATTGACACGCGAAGAAATGGCGCCGATCAATCCTGAAGTGGAAGACAAACGGGTGGTGGTCAATGTGTCCAACCAAACGCTTTCTTGTTTCGAGGGAAGTCGGGAGGTTTATTTTGCCCGTATCTCTACCGGGGCGCTGTATAATGCTGCCGGTGAGCGGGTAGATGTCTGGGAGACGCCGATCGGGCGTTTCCCTATCTGGCGTAAATTGGTAGCTCTGCATATGAGCGGCGGCACCACTGGAGGGGGTTGGGACTTACCGGCAGTCGGCTGGGTGTCGCTCTTTGTGGGTAGCGGGGTTGCCGTGCATTCCACCTTCTGGCACAATAATTTTGGTGTTCCTATGTCCAACGGCTGTGTCAACGCCAGCCCAGAGGACTCTCGATGGGTGTTCCGTTGGACTCAGCCGGTTGTTGAGTATGACCCAGGGGATAGGACCGTCTCGATGCCTGGCGGGACTCAAGTCGAGGTGATCGAAAATTAAGTGTTTGCCCATTCACTGCGCGGCTAATTTATCGATCATTATCGGGCACACAGGTGTGAAAATCAGGAAAAGGTGCAGTACTGTTTGGTTGATTCCAGCTATCAAGCTCCACCGGCACCGTAGAGTTCGGGATCAGTTGGAGTCTGTCCGGAGGGATCCCACACGTAAACCCAATCTCCAATCTCAGCCCAATCGAAAACCCAACGGGAGTCGCCGGTGGAAAGATTTACACAACCACTAGACCGCGGATAACCAAAGCCATTGTGCCAGTATGTGCCGTGCAGGGCGCGTGCCTGGTCGAAGTACAGTGTCCAGGGGACAGCTGCCAGGGAGTAGTAATCAGAACGGTCCAGGGTGAAAGAACCCTGCATGTCTTCCCGTTCCAACATTTTGTAGATTTGGAACAACCCAGGTCGTGTCCAGGTCCCGGGTACACCGCTGGCGATGACAGTCGCAAAGACCAAGCGGTGCTGGTCGTAAATAGCCAGAGTCTGTTCCTGAAGGTTTATCTCGATCCAGCGCCCATTCTCTACCCCTTCAGGTGGGGTGGTGTTGGGGATGACTTGCGCCACCATGCGCCTTTCAATCCACCGGTCAGGGCCAATTAGCACCCAATCCTCACCATTTACATCTTCAACTGCATACACCTGAACGAGGTTATAGCGGTTTAAGGATTGACCGCTGTAATCTCTTTGCTGATATCCCGGAGTGCGCTTAATCTCGACCGGTTGTAATATCCAGCCGAAGGGTCGCTCTGGGGTGCGGGTAAACTCCAGACCCTGGAAATTTGCAGGAGACAGCCGCGAGACATCACTGGCAGTCATCCAACCTCCAGAGGTGAGCCGGTAGAAACGCCGCTCATCTACAACGACCTGGTCGAAGTAATCGATAAAGACGAAGCCAGGCTCGAACCTGCGTTGGATTGGACCAGCGTTTACTGCGTCGTCCAGCGAGGCGTAAACCGGTCCACCTGGTGTGGTCACACGCCCGTAAAGGTAAGGAACATAGATCAGGGTGGGATCGGGTTGGCGCGCAGGTAGTGGTCTCGGGGGGAAAGTTATACCCTTCTTTGCCATTTGGGCTTGATATCGCGCCGGACCTGCCATCAGGCAACCATCGCTCAGCTCCGGATTGGTTGCACTTGGCAAGCAGAGCACTTCGCCGGCGAAAGATTCTTTTTCTACTGCAGGACCAGCATGCACATCGGTATATGCCATCGAAAAGGCAATGAACAGGAAGGTTAGCACAGCAAACTTCGTCATTTTATTTTGGCACCTTAAAAGGCTGTTTAAATATCTACAGAGGTTATACCATACCATAGAATTTTCCGCATGACAGCCAGAATATGAATCGATAGTTATTCGCCGCTGGCGGGGGTAAGTTCACAGCTTCTTAATGATGGCTGTGGTGGCTATGTCCGCTGTGGTCTTCTCCCTGTCCAAGATACTTTTCGGGGTCCTTATCGAATACAGACTTGCATCCCGGTGCACAAAAGTAATAAGTCTGTCCATTGTATTCGGATGTAGCCGCAGCAGATTTCTCATCCACTTCCATACCACAAACGGGATCAATTGCCATGATTTTCACTCCTTCGAGGTAAGATTTTAAAACGTCCAGTTTGATTGTAACACGATCTATTAAGTCTTATTACATCTATCATTTACTCTGATTATGGTTATCAGTATATTTCAATAGGTAATTAATTCCTAGCGCAATATACCTCACCTGGCTCTAGGCAATAATGCTCATCTGGAGGGCAGGAATACCATAACCATGAAATATCGAACTTTGAATGAACTTTCCTCAGCTGCCCATAAGCAATTAAGCTTATAACTGATTGAGTAGGTTTGCGCATGACACTTAGCCTCAATAAAGTTATGATTGTAATGATCTTTCTATAATAACCCAGGAGGTTTCGATTGATGAGTGTATCAAATAATTGCCACGTAGAACCCCTAAAAAAATCCCTGGATCAGGAAACGCTCTCTTCAGCAAAAGCCGTGTATTTGGCGATTTGGGGAATGGGATGCCCAACCTGCGCTACGCGAGTCCGCAACGGTTTACTGAGTCTACAAGGTGTTCTGGCTGCGGAGGTGAATCTAGAGCAAGGATTAGCTGCTACCGCATACGACCCAGAGAGCGTTACAGTAAACGACTTGCTCCAGGCAGTCTCGGCGGCGGGGAACGATGGTCGTCACAATTATCTGGCAGAATTGATTCAGGAAATACCGGTCAATCAGGCTGCTCATTTGCTATCCAGGTGAAACCGGACTTTTTCTGCGATTTTAGAAGTGGTGTGAATGAGCAGCCACTCGCCGATCTACGTGGTACCAGACCTGCAAATCATCAGATTATCTCTGATAAATCTTTTTCTCGCATCAATCTGTATTTCCAACCTTGCATGTAAGGGAACAGATAAGGTAACAGGCGGTAACTATAATACCTGGATAAGAAGGGGATACCTATCTGATCACCGACCACACTCAGCATGAACAAGGTTTCCAGATGAGCACGCATGCGCATAGTTTGCTGGGAGAAACCAAAACCAGTCATACCGAAAATGAATCCCCGCAATACCTGGCATAAACGCTTCCATCCCCTCGTATTTTGGTCCTCCTTATTGTTCTCTTTTGCCATGACAAATTTGCTCACATAATAAATCCGTTATTCAACCCAAAGATATCATCCTTGATTTGGATACACTATTCTTCTAATTTGCTGGCTCTCGTTATAACCAACCATGAAATTGATCAAGTTTGCGACCGTTTCCACTCCTAGATAGACGGGCAAGCTTCCTAACATCAACATCAGCATCCGGTAATAAGAAAGGCGATTGGAGACCAACCCCACAAACCCCTGTGAAACAAATGGATTCCGGACGACCAGTTCAAAACAAATCTGAGGGTAATGATAAAACACCGAAGCGAGTATCCTGCCAAGCTGGTGGCTGCGCCAAATCTTCCGCGCGATATTTCGGGCATACTGCTGAAGATCTTCTGCAATAATGGCCTTTGCTGCAAAATAACCACTGGTGATTGCCAAACGAATTCCCTCCCCCGTAAACGGATCAACCAGACCAGCTGCATCCCCAACCAATAATGAACGCTCGGTTGATATCTGTTCTCCTCGCATAAATACCGGTAACGGGTGACCCTGCAATGATGCGCCTTCCAAAGATATACCTAAGACCCCCATCACTTGCGTTAAAGTATTTCTCAGATCGACCTTCCCAGGCCTTAATGCCCCAATCCCCACTGAAAGATGAGCTTTCTTTGGAAAAACCCATAAATACCCCAAACTCACTTCACCAAAAATGAATGCCGCTGTACCCTCAAATCTTCGTAATACTTCAACTGGAACGGGGATTTCAGCCTCAATCCCAGCAGCCAGGTTTTTCTCCCTACGAAGTCCTATCTCTCGAGCAACGACTGAATTTGCTCCATCTGCGCCGATCAGGTATTTACTTTGGAAAACCTCACCCGCTTCAGTTTCCACTGAGATCCGGTCTTCAAATTCCCTTACATGCCTTACTTTGGTGCGCTGGCTAATATCCCCTTTCACATGAGCAAGGATGTTCATATCGAACTGGTCACGCATCACCATGGCAACTTCACCCGGATTTACCGGAATTTGCACCATTTTGTCTTTCAACACATAACTCAAGGTGCGAACCTTTGTCTCTAAAACATCATCGAATGGAAAGGGGAACATCTCATTTAAAAAGCGTGTTGAGATGCCACCACCGCATGTCTTGTATCGGGGGAGGGTCTCTTTTTCTAAAACTAATACTCTTTTCTCGGATTCGCCGAGGAAATAAGCCGCAGTTGCACCCGCAGGTCCCCCACCTACTATCACAACGTCATATATCTCCGGCATATTCATCTCGAATTAACTCGAAACTCCGCAACTACCTCCCTGACTAGGAGCACGTTCGATTAGCCCGGCTTCTCCTAACCACTGTTTGACAGCTTGGGAACCTGATCCGGAGGAAAAGTTTCGGCCGACGATTTTCCTGGCATCAACATCCTCAAAATCCAGCCCTTGGGTCTCTTTAAAAAATATCGCCAGGTCAAGATTCTGTTGAGGAAACCAGAAAGCATTGGTGTATTTGGCTGTTTCGAACATCTGCTCCGCTGTTACCCCTTGGGACGCCAGTAATTGTAGCAACCCAAGCATAGCCATCCCGTGGTTGCAGTCAGGAAAATGAGTAGGATTATTGCAACAGGGACGATATACGCCACTGGCAACTTCTTCAACCAGAGTGTGCTGTTCAGGGGTGAGGCTTATAATAGCTGTGCTGGAATATAATTCCGTTGGAGATTTGACACCAATTGTCCATCCTCCAGTAGAGGCAAAACGACCGATCTGACCTTCGCTGTACTTCATCATTGGACCTTGTTCTAATAGGGGGTTGGAGTTGGTTAGACCCAAAGCCCAAAACAGGTTCAGTAAGAAATGAGCGTTGTCACGGTCAATTACGATGGCTTCCTTGCTCCCATTTTCAAGTACAGCAACCTGCTCGTCTGAGAGAGACTTACCGGATTGTTCGTAAACCAGCAAGAATTTTTCATAGTCTATGGCTCCAGATTTCAGTAATTTGGGGCCAATATCTCCGTATTGGGCTGGTATCTTAAATCCATCATGCGGATTGATCTGGCTGACCATCCCAGCAATTATTGATATATCTGATGTCTCGCTTTCTGGTTGAGCAGCTTGATCACTGGTGAGCAGATCTTGCCCCCAAAGCAGATACCCGCTTCCCAACCCTAAGATGTAAGTGAACAAGGTGAGCGTAACCCACAAGCTTCTCAGTCTAAAATGGCGAAGCTGCATGAAAAAATGTTGTTGAGTTTCTCCCTTATTATGTTCTTTTTTCTTTTCTGCTTTTATGTGATGGGTAGGCATTTAAATACCTCTTATTTTGAACGTTCTTTCTAAATGGTCAATTATCCCGGAATTAGACCTTGCTGCGGCGTCGTTTTTTTACTTTATCGGTAACGATTGGCATTGATACGATCAAGCTGAGCAAGGTCACCCAACCTGAGCCGGCATAGCGCGCCACAGGAGGGTAATCACCAATCCATGTTGCGACTAAGTAAAACAACAATCCAACACTTACAGCGATGGGAATATATATCGAAGCGCTTTTGCGGGCAACTTCCTTGTCGATATCCTGATATTTCATAGAACAAACCCTTTCTAGTGCTTTGTCCAGGTTGATAGTAAATTTCTGTGCAAATCCAAGGATGCCTGGACGAAGCCTTATGTGTTCCGTCAAAGACGTTCTCTAATAATTGCATGATAGGCGGAACACCAGAATAATTGGAGGGCGGGAGTTGATCAAGTGTTTCCCGACCTCCCTGATTGTTTAATCTCCGCTTCCGGCTGTGACGAGACGACCCTCGGGAGTAGTAGCTGTAGTTTCAACTTTCCTTCTAAAGGAGGGTCTGAATCGTTTTAACAGCAGGGTGTTAAGCGTCACCGAGACCGAGCTGATCGCCATCAGACCTCCTGCCAGCTCGGGGCTGACCACGACTTTGAAAAAGGGGTACAGCAAGCCGGCTCCAATCGGGATTGCCATGGTGTTGTAGAAAAAAGCCCAAAACAGGTTTTGTTTGACTTTTCTCATGGTGGATTTAGCCGCCTCCAATGCAACGACCACATCGCGAATGTCGTCCTTGATCAGGATCACTTCTCCGGTCTCTTTGGCAACATCCGTGCCAGACCCAATGGCGATGCCCACGTCCGCCTGTGCTAATGCGGGAGCATCGTTGACACCATCGCCCACCATGGAGACTTTCTTGCCAGTGCTTTGCAGTTTCTTGATCTCCTCGGCT
>JACUUU010000190.1 GCA_014859065.1 Anaerolineales bacterium | reverse complement strand
CAAGCACCCCGATTATGGATTGTATTTTTATTACTTCTCTTCCCTTTGGTAGTAATCTCGGGGGACTGGATAACCAGCAGCACGCAAATTACCTGGATATTTTTGCCTCCCCTACATGTGCTAGCCATTGGGATTCCCATTCTGTGGCTGGTCTACCTGGGTGTTCGTGGTCTTTCGGTTGGTTCACCTCAAAGAGATTGGGGTGCATTTGGTGCCGGGATGACGATTAGTCCTATCTTGATCATTATCTTAGAAATTGCTGCCATAATGATGGTTATTTTTGTGGGAGCAATTTACTTGCTATTTCAACCCGACCTCTTGAACCAGTTAGAATTACTCGCTAACCGGCTTTACTATGCTCCGCCAAACCCACAAATCATCCAAGGAATTATTAGCCCATATTTAGCTCAACCTCTGGTAGTTTATACCATTTTCGCCTTTACTGCCGTGATTGTTCCCCTGATCGAAGAAGCATTGAAACCAATCGGTGCGTGGCTTTTGTTCAGATCAAACCTTACACCTACAGCTGGGTTTGTAGCCGGGGTTTTAGGGGGCGCTGGATACGCGATCTTTGAGAACATTATGTTCTCGATCAATATATCAAATTGGGTCTTTCTTGTAACAGCCCGCACTGGCACATCGGTGATGCACATTTTAACTGGGGGTATAACTGGATGGGCTTTGGTAAATGCCTGGCGTCATAGAAAGTATTTACAGCTCGGTTTGATTTATCTCGCAGCTGTAGGCATTCATGGTTTATGGAATGGTTTCACTTTATTTGGGGCGGCAGAGCAGATTGTACCCGTGGAAGAGCTGTCTGCCCCTCTATTTGTGGGGCTGATTAAGATCGCGCCGTATGGATTGGGGTTCCTGGTCGTGCTTTGCTTCGGTCTGTTAGCATATTTAAATTGGAGCTTGAGACGTACCGAGAATCAAAATCAATCATCTACTACTCAATAAAACTCCACTGGGTCGATCAGGGAGAATTCTACTCATCTCCCAAGAATACTGCCACTGCAATCGCATGGGAATGTGAGTGACTGAGACTAATAGACCAGGTCTGCAGGTGCAACTCTTCTGCAATAATTTTCGCTGACCCGCGTAGACTCAAAAGGGGTTCGCGCATTGCACCTCTCGAGATCACAATCTCATGCCACCTGATTTTCCCAATCCCAGTGCCCAGTGCCTTAGCAACTGCCTCTTTCGCCGCAAAACGTGCTGCCAATGACGCTTTGTTCTCACCCACCTCGAAAAGTTCTTGGGGTGTAAAAATACGTTCGAGAAAACGCGCGCCGTGCCTCTCGATTGCTTTAGTAAAACGTTCAATCTCGATCAAATCGATTCCAGTACGTAGATTAGGCATGCTACAGTCAGATACTCCCACACAACGATACTGAGAAGGAAGTCACATAAAAATCAAATCCAACGTTCATATTTGTTCATGGACCAGCAATGGCGATGCCTAAGCGGTCAGGATGTAAATAACGCTTCGCAGTCTCAAGCATATCTTCGACAGTAATTGCTTTGATAAGTTCTGGATATTGACGCAAATAATCCAATCCCAGATCAAACCTCTCAAGGTTTAGCAAGGCAGAGGCTACACCTCCATTGGATTCGAGTGAGAGCGGTAAACGACCAATAAAATTTGTCTGACTATCAGCCAGTTCTTCAGCAGTAACTGGTTCATTCACAAATCGGGCAATCTCCTGTCGGATTAGTTCTATTGCCCTGTCTACGTTGGTCGGGTTCACCCCAGCCGACACATACCAAGGACCTGGCCCGCTGCCCCCAACCAGACTGCTATAGGCATAGTATGCCATCCCTTCCTGCTCCCGAACCACTTCTCCAATCCGCCCCATCATACCAAATTGACCGAGGATATTATTGGCTATCAGTGCAGTAAGAAAATCAGGGGAGCGCCGCTCTGGTCCAATCGAACCGACAATTATGTCAGTTTGTATTTTGCCGGGAATCTTAACCTCTTGGGTCAGCAGTTCTGTGGGAGCTGAGACTGGGGGAAGAGCTGGCGACTCGCATTGGTCGGGATTTTCCCAATCCCCTAAAATCTCAGAGACTCTTTCGACCGCACGTTTAGAATCCACTGCTCCCACTAAAGCGATCACCATTCCGCGGGGACCATAACAGTGGTGATGAAATTCTTGCAGGTCTTCTCGGGTTATATTTGCAATTGTCTCGGGATAACCATCTTCAGGGCGGCTATAAGGGTGTCCTGCGTAGACCAACTTGTCGAATGTCAAGGAAGCCATTTCTCCGGTATCTTGTGCACGGATTGCTAATCCAGTGAGAATTTGAGCTCGCAATCGCTCAACCTGATCAGTAGGGAAGACTGGCTGCCGCAAACTCTCAGCACATAATTCCAATAACAGATCCAGATCTTCTGCCAGTGCTCTTCCATTGAAGCTGGTGGTATGGGTTGCTCCTTCAAATTGCAGGCTTGCCCCAGCTGATTCGAGCGCATTGAAAATTTCCTGGAAATTTCGGCTCTTCGTACCGCGCATCAGTGCTGCTGCAGTAAAAGCTGCCAATCCTAATTTATCATCGCTTTCTAAGAGATTTCCTGCTGGAAGATAACCACTGATCACCACTGAAGGGCTGTTGAAGTTTTCTCGAGCTAAGACAACAATCCGGTTTGAGATCTCCACCCGTGTGATATCATCTGCGCCAGGTAATGAACCTAAATTCTCACCTTCCAGATGCTGTGTGGACTTCCCAAAAAGATTTTGAGCCTCAGGCATATTAAATGTCATTCTTCCACCTCTAATACCCTCCAATTAATAGTTCAACTTTGCTTCTCTGGTAGGTAAACACCGACTACACGATTGCGCTGGCTTAAATATGTTTGAGATACTCGCTGAACATCCTGCGGGGTAACCTCTGACAGTCGATCTAAAAAATTTAAAAACCAATCATAGGTATCAAACATTTCAGTGTAGCCCATCCAATAAGCCTGATTGGTAACGCTTTCGCTGCCGTAGGCAAATAGGGCGCGTGCCTGTTTGACTGCCCGTTCTAGTTCTTCAGGTTGTGGAGATTGCTCCTGGATACGATGGATCTCTTCATCCAGTACGGATATGACCTCCTCTGGTGTGCGTTGTGGATGAACCGTGATCACAATTGAATGTAAATACGGATCCAAAGTCGCGATCACGCCTCCACCGACACTTACTGCTAGTTCATTTTCTACCAAAGCACGATAAAGGCGTGAAGTCTTATTCGAAATTCCTCCTCCGAATAAATTGAGATTACCAGGTCCGGTGAGTAAACTGTCCATGACTAAATAAGGTAAGAAATCCGGGTGTGTAGCAGCCGGAGAACGGAATGCAGCTTGAATATAAACTGTCTCACCTGGACCCTCAACTGTAAGACGGTGTTCACCGTGAGGAGGCGGTTCACCACGTATCCTGCGGGGTATTGGATCTCCGCTGGGGATAGGTTCGAAATGCTCTCGGATGCTATTTAGCATAGCTTCCGTTTCAAAATCTCCAGCTATCGCTAAAACAGCATTGGCAGGCACATAATGCTTCCGATAATGCTTGTAAAGGTCATCACGCTGGATTGTCTGAAGATCTTCCAAATCGCCAATAATTTCATGATGATACGAATGTACCCGAAAGGAGGTCGCCTGCACCTGCTCCTTCAAGAGGAAGAGTGGCTCATTCTCATGCCCTTGCCGTTCCGATATGATTACGGTTCTTTCCGCCTCGACCTCTTGATGATCGAATGTACTGTTGAGCATTCGATCGGCTTCAAGACGCAAAGCTAGATCAATTTTATCGGCAGGCATAGTCTCGAAATAGGTTGTCCAATCCAGGAAAGTAAAGGCATTCCAATAGCCTCCTTCCCGAGAGATTAAGCGGTCTAAAACTTTCCCGGGGAATTGGGGTGTGCCCTTGAATTGCATGTGCTCGACCCAGTGGGATATCCCAGTTATCCCCGCTATCTCATCACGGGATCCTACTCGATACCAAATCCAATTACTAATCAAAGGGGCAGTGTGAATTTCTTTCAATAAAACCAATAAGTTATTTGCTAGCCTCGTTTTTGTAATTTGATGACTCATGAAACCTCGTCTAATATTAATGATTGAATCACCTAACTATAGCACGAGCATAGAAATTGATCAATAACTAATCGATTTTTGTCCCTCACACGGATATCCAATCGCAGCATAGCATTGCGGTGCACTTGAAGATTCAAATCCCACAGGCTATAATCACAAAAAAACAAAGGGGTGGTTTTGGGAAGATCTTCTCGGTTCCAATTCAGGAGGTTGATTTGACAGAAAGAAGACAAGGTAATCATTTAGTGGCAGTAGTTGGTGCTGGGCCTGCGGGATTATTTGCTGCCAGAAAATTAGCCAGCCCTGATGTTCATGTCATCATTTTTAACCGCGATATCAAGCCAGGTGGGCTGGCTGAATATGGGATATTTCCTTCGAAACACAAGATGAAGGCGGGTCTCCGCCAACAATTCAACCGTATCCTGGAAATTCCTGAGATTGAATATTACGGTAATGTGGTCATAGGGTTAAATGGCGACTTTACCTTGAACGAACTGCGCGCTTTTGGTTTCCAGGCTATCTTGGTCACAGTAGGCGCCCAAGGCACGAAATGGTTAGGGCTACAAGGGGAAGACCTTTTAGGGGTGTACCATGCCAAAGACATTGTCTATCATTACAATAAATTACCACCCTTCAGTGAACGAAAATTTACTATTGGAAAACACGTTGCCGTTGTTGGCGTTGGTAATGTGATGTTGGACATTGCCCACTGGTTGATCAGAGAAAAAAAAGTGGATGAAGTTATTGCTGTAGCCCGCCGGGGACCAGCAGAAGTAAAATTTAGCAAGAAAGAATTGGAGTACATAGCTGCAAACATGGATCTTGAGGATTTGGATAAAGAATTCGAACGCGTCGCTCCAATTATGCAGTCTGTTGGTCAGGATGTTGATGAAGCCAAGGAATTTATCATCTCTGCAATACCTAAAGCAGCTGAACCTGTATCCAGCACTAATTTTCGCTTTGAATTTCTGGCATCACCAAGCCGCATTCTAGGTGGAGAGCGCGGTGAAGTCCGTGGTTTAGAAGTGGAAAATACTGTGTTAATTCAGGATGACGGGGATATAAAGGCGAAACGCCTGGGTGCGAAGCGAGTCATACCAGTTGATACTGTAATTTTTTGTATTGGAGATCGCGTGGATGAAACTTTTGGGCTGCCAGTGCGGTGGAATGAATTTGTAAAAAACCCAGATCCCGATTTTCCCGTAAATGGATTAAGCTATGAGGCTTATAACCCAGATAGCGCCAGACCGATTGACAGAGTTTTCGTTTCTGGTTGGGCAAGAGAAGCTAGCAGTGGCTTGGTTGGAGTTGCACGTAAAGATGGAGAATTTGGAGCTCAAGCAGTAGCCCAGTATCTGCAAACGCAACCAAAGCTAAAAGATATTGACGATATGTTATTTAATCTCAGGCAGAGAGTTGAGCATCTTGACAAAACAGTAATCACAAAAGAAGACTACCGCTACCTCCAACAGGTCGAGAGCGAAGAAGCAGATCGCCTGGGGTTGGAGGAATTTAAATTCGCTACCCAGGAGGAAATGCTAGCAGCGATAAAGAAAGTTGTGGCTGATTGACCAACGGTAGCAATTTATGAGAAGATGCGGGTATTACAGGATTTGAATGCCAGCCTTTTCGAAAGCTGATTTGATCCTGGTTATCCCGTTATCCCTGGCAAGTTCCACGCTCGTCTGGTTTGCGTTGATCCAATAATAAATCACCAAATCGAGATTTGAACTATTGAATGCCTGAACTACGACTTTTGGGGCCGGCTGTTTGAGCAAGCCGGGAATGGTGCCAGTTGCCTTTATTGCCAGCTGGCGAGCCAATTCTATATCACTCTGTGACGATAGGCTGACCTGAACTTCAATCCGCCGAGTACCAGTACGGCTGTAATTAATGATCGGCTTGGTAACCACATCGGCGTTGGGAATCAATACCAGGCGACCGTCAAAAGTTCTCAGCTCAGTCGCGCGCAAATCAATGGTCATTACAGTCCCGGTAAACCCTGTCACTTCAATGAGATCTCCAGGGAAAAAGGGTTGCTGCATCCAGATAATTAACCCTGAGACAAAGTTCTTACTAATATCCTGTAAGGCAAAGCCGACAGTGAATCCAATAACACCTAAACCAGCCAAAAAAGCAGTCACTGAGAACCCCACTTGCTGTAACGCTACAATCAAACCAAAAACGATGACAGACCAATGAACGATCTTCGGTAAAACCTGGTGAGTTTGTGGGTTAACCTGGCGTTTGTTTAATGCCCTTCTGGTTCCCCGACTAAACAAATTTGCCACGTAAAGGGTCAGAATGAAAATTACCAAGGCTGCGATGAGATTAGGTATGAGAAGGATAAATGATGCTAAAAGGTCTTCTAAACCTGCTGATATCCCTTGAAATCCATCTGAAACATCAGCTGCATCAAAGTGTGTTCCCGGAAGTAGGTGGATCGAATCTGTGAAATAAGAGGCATCTCTTAATAGGAGAATGACCATAACTTACCCTTCCTCTAAACAATAGGATAGACAAATTCTAGTGTATTGTCCAGGATGAAAATTTATCTTCGTATTTAGCTCATGATATCCTGGACAATGCATAAAGGGCTCTCTCATAAGCGCTTCCAATATTAAGTATCATAATTGATAGAACGCTAAGTAATCATACCTTAGAGTTTTTGAAATCACCAGCAGGCATCAAAATGAATTACAATCTTTACATGCCTACCGTTTCAGTACTTCTGCCCTGCTACAATGCCGCCAGTACGCTGGGGGAAGCTCTGAACAGCCTTTTAAATCAAACCTTTCCTGATTTCGAAGTCATTGCTGTAAATGATGGCTCAGACGACCTAACC
>JACUUU010000189.1 GCA_014859065.1 Anaerolineales bacterium | reverse complement strand
TAGAAAACAAACCGTCTCAACATGAAACGTCTGCGGGAATAAATCAAAAGGAGTGGCGCTTGCCAATCGATATCCGCCTGCAGATAACCGCCGGACATCCCGAGCCAGTGTGGCTGCATCGCAGGAGACGTAAACGACCAATTCCGGGAGCAGGGAAAGTATCCCATCTAATGCGGCCCGATCTAAACCGCTGCGCGGTGGGTCCACCAGGATGGCTTTCGGCTTTACCTCGATACTGGGGAGGACCTGCTCGACCTTTGCCTGGTAGAGTTCAACATTATCGAACTCATCCAGGTTGAAGGTGAAATCAGCGCAAGCCTGAGGTGATTCCTCTACCGCTATCAGCCTTTTCACTTTGGCAGCCAGGAAGGCGCTGAAAAGCCCAACGCCTGCGTAGGCATCGATGACGGTATCACCTGCTTCTAGTGTCAGATTTGAGAGTATGTGTTCGACCATGGCTGCTGCCATGCGAGTGTTCACCTGGAAGAAAGTGCCAGCCGAAACCCGAAAGGAGCGCTCCAGCACCTCGATAAAGATGAAGTTATCCCCCGCCAACACGTGCATCACTTCGGGGCTCAGGAATACCGCCGCGATTGGAAGGTCTTCCACCAAGAAATCCGGGGGCTGCGGATGGTCAGATTCGAGCGTCAGCAGGATGTCTTCGCCGCTTCCCAGGCGTAGTCCCACGCGTTGTAAGCCGCTTCCCTCTTCAAAATGCAATTGTGGCCAAAGGTGGTTGAGCGCTTCTTCGGGGAGATGGCATTCTTGCACTGCAAATAGTTCTCCCGGTGGTCTGCTGTGAAAACCCAGTGAACCTTGCTCGGTCAGCTCGAATTGGATGTTATTTCGATAGTGATACTGAGCTGCAGCGGGGACGGCAGGCTTGACCTCAGGAGCGTCGATCTTCCCTAACCGCTCCAGCTGGTCTTTGAGGATTTTCGTCTTAGCTTCCAGTTGAACGCCGTATGGCATATGCTGGTAATGACAGCCCCCACATCTGGTGAAATGCGTGCAGAGTGGTTCAATTCGCTGAGGTGAGACAGTGAGCACTTCGACCAGTTCAGCGCGGGCATATCTGCGCTTTTCCTCGATCAAACGAACACGGACCACTTCGCCTGGCAGAGCGAAAGGTACAAACACTGCCCGCCCATCAGGCAGCCGGCCTAGTGTCTCACCCCCATAAGCCTGGGTGGTGAGCTCGACGATGATATTGTCTGGGGGTATATGCATGATAGTTTTCCTTTATTTGGATTTCTTCTCTCCTTTCAGTTTATTTTACCAATGCTAAAATATTTCACAACCGCGAAAGCAGCCGCGTTATAATAATTCTCATGAAACGTGTCCTACTTGTCATAGTTTTACTCCTGGTAACGCTCTTGTTATGGGGGTTGCTGACCTCTGGTAGCAATATTCTCCCTTTTCTTGTGCCGTCACCCTCACCCGAGCAAACATCAGCGACAACCAACCCGCAGCAGTTAACGCCGTCAGTATCGCCTTCCCCCTCTGAAGCGCCATCACCAACTATTACAGTTTCACCAAGCCCCACACCATTTATTTATCCCCCTCCTTCACCAGGAGATCCCTTTGAGGTTCGCTACCACCCCGATGGCGGCTTGTATGTGGGTGACTTGATAAGTTTGGAGGTGATCGCTCCTCCCGAATTCCTCAATGACGCGGCTGAAGTAATTGTAGAGATTGGATCTACCGAGCAAGTTGTTTTAGGTCCAGTGGAATTTGCCCCTTTTGGGATTGCTGGTCGACCGCAAGCTACCCTCATGTGGGCTTGGGACACCTCCGGTTTGCAGCCTGGTGAATACACCTTGACTTACACGATCACCCCGCAGGAATTCACTTGGGATGAAACCATTTCCCTGCTTCCCCAAAGCCAATATCCAGCTCCAGAACCTGATGCAGATTGGGCTTATTTTCACAGTGAGTGCTGCACTTTCCACTATATCTCCGCGACTGCTGCTGAGTGGGACCTGGAAAGATTGGTGGACATCGCTGACCAACAGGCCAGGCTCGTAGCTGCTCATTTTGACGTTGATTTTAGCGCTCCTATCCCGATTACCTTGATGCCGAGAGTGCTTGGACATGGCGGGTTTGCCGGTCGTGAGATCTACATCTCCTACTTGGAGCGCAATTATGCTGGGGACAGTTTCCCAATGGTTGTGCACCATGAGATGGTGCATATCCTCGACGCCCGCCTGGGGGGTGATTACCGTCCAACGCTTTTTGTTGAAGGGCTGGCTGTTTACCTGACTGGTGGTCACTTCAAGCCTGAACCGTTGATGCCGCGCGCCGCCACTTTGTTGGACCAAGGCATCTACATCCCCCTTACGGAATTGGCTGACAATTTCTATCCCTCTCAGCATGAAATTGGTTACCTCCAGGCAGGAGCATTGGTCGAATTTATGGTAATCACCTGGGGGTGGGATGGTTTTTCAGACTTTTACCGGGGTATTCCAGCCCCTGAAAACAGTTCCCCATCCCAATCAATCGATTTAGCGCTGCAGGAGAACTTTGGTATCTCCTTTGCTCACCTGGAAGAGCTATTCGTGGCTGAGTTGAGTCGTATGCAATTGAATCCCGAGATGGTGTCGGATGTACGCCTTACAATCGACTATTACGATACAGTCCGCCGCTACCAGCAAGCTCTTGACCCATCTGCTTATTTTATGACTGCCTGGCTTCCCAATATTGAAGAAATGCGCCAGGAAGGTATCCTCGCTGATCTGCTGCGTAAACCTTCTAACCCCGAAAACATTGCCCTGGAAGCCATCTTTGTGCAGGCAGATAAACACTTGCGTACTGGGAATTACTCTCAAGTAGACGTTCATTTACGGGCGATCAATGCTGTATTGGATGCTATGGATGAATTCGATCTTTATCCATTTGCACGCCATTCTCTGGCTGCTGACCATTACGCCATTACCCTGGCACTCCTCGATGAGGGTTATGAACTCATCAGTGCGGAGATAGAAAATGAAAATGCCCGTGTGCAGGCAGGCACTCCGGGCGACAAATCTGTCTCTTTGCAGCTGGTTAAGGTTGCATCTCAGTGGCAGGTGCAGCCAGTATTTAGTGGTGTAGAGTTAGGAAATTACCGCTTCCCGGTGCGTGATTTCCTTTTTGTACCTTTCCCCATGGCAGCTTTGGCTTTAACAACCAGGTAAGAACGGCATTACATCGCACCAAATATTCAGCTGGTCGATTATGACCAGCGCTAAGACGACCAATATGCACAGCAGAACTGTTAAACCGATGCACCCGAAAAGCATGCGGTTGTCAGACCTTGACTTTCTCGGAGTGGGAGGTTGTGCCTCAGCCGGGCTGGGGGGGATATGACTTGCGTAGGGTGGCGGTTGTCGTTCCATCTCGGGCTGTGCGAATCTCTCGCCCGGGAAATCTACCGCCGGAGTTGGGGGTGATTCTCTCTCTGGTTGATGGCTGGCAACAACGGTAAATTCTGGCTCTTCTTGGACCAACTCGAAAGCAAGGGACACATTCTCCCCAAGGGTGATACTGTCACCGGGTTGCAGCACGCGTGTGCCGCTGAGCCGGACCCGGTTGACAAAGGTACCGTTTGTCGACCCCAGGTCTTCGATTGCGAAGCTGCCGGGTTGTCTGTTGATTTGTGCATGCCGGCGGGAGACTTCGGCGTCGTTGATGACCACTTCATTATTAACATCTCGCCCAATAGATACCTCATCTTTGTCAAGATCGTAGGTTTTTCCCGGGGTTGGTCCGGATCTCATCACCAATTGAAATCGTAGTGGAGCCATTTCGTCCTCCTTCGATGGGTCTCTCCAACAAGTGCCAGCGGATTTTAAGTCTAAGTTTAATGGTTTTTAATAAAGGTGTCAAATCATCTCAGTATCAACATTTCGCTGCCTTCTGCCAACTGATCTTCCCCCAGATATTACAGACCTTCAATTTCATCGATGTGCACCCCGAAAGCCTGCCTGAAACCCTTGAGAACGGCTTCTATTACCTGCTCCATAGGTGGAACGATATCGAGCACATCCTCCAGGGAGATTGCTGCGTAATCTTTCAACCCGCAGGCGATGATGCCATCCCAATAGCTTTTATCTGGGTTGACATTTAACGCAAACCCATGCCGCGACACACATCTGGAGTCAACTTTTACCCCAATCGCGGCGATTTTTGCGATTTCTTGTCCTTCTGCTTGGCCTTTTAGGTTTTTTTTGCCTCGCACCCAGACGCCAGTTAAGTCTTTTACTTGAATCCCCTCCACTCCCAAATGCGCTAAGGCTACAATCAGGGCACGCTCTAACCGGCGAAGATAGCCAATATAATCCCCTTGAGGCAGGCGGTGGGCATTTTTAAGCGGGCTTGCCTGAGCCGAGACTGGTCCCAGGCGCAGCAGAGGATATCCCACTAGCTGGCCGGGACCGTGGTAAGTGATATCACCGCCGCGATCTACCCAATGCAGGCTGACCCCACGCTGTTCCAGTTGGGCTTCATCCCACAATAAATTCTCCCGGTTTCCCCGGCGCCCAATAGTATAAGTGGGAGGATGTTCCAGCAGCAGCAGTGTGGGAGGGCGAATTCCGCTGGCAATCTTATCTGCCAGGTTATCCTGCAACCTCCAGGCATATTCGTAATCAACCACCCCCAACCATTTTGCTATCCATCTTTCATGCATAAATTTCAACTCATCGCCTACGATTCATTAACAACAATTTTATTCTAAACCAACACTTTGTCGCTACAATTATACAGGTTGAAATTTTCATTGAACGAGATAATTACGAAACCTGGAGTATTCCTATTCGAGAGTTTTCATATATTGCCTGCTTTTGAATGGAATGCCCGCAGTATTTGATCTGGAGGAATGTTGCATGAACCTTGACCGTTACACGCAAAAATCACAAGAAGCGTTGATGAGTGCTCAACAGATCGCCCGCGAGTTGAACCATCAGGCGATTGAACCAGCGCACCTGCTCATGGCTTTGCTACGCCAGGATGAGGGTGTGGTGCCAGCTTTGGTCAGGCAGGTATCTGGCAGCATTGATGGTTTGCGTGCTGACGTCAGCCGTGACCTGGAATCTCGCCCCAAGATGTATGGCGCCGCAGGCGACATCGGCTTGTCCCGTGCGACCGTGGATGTGATGGAGGCGGCTGAACGCTTTGCCCGCGGCATGCAGGACGACTTCACCTCAACCGAGCATATCTTGTTGGGTTTGACAGAGAGCGCTGAATCTAAGCGCCTCCAGCAGTACGGCCTCACCCGCGATTCGGTCCTCAAAGCCCTGACCACAGTTCGCGGCTCACAGCGGGTCACCTCGCCAACCCCTGAGACGACCTACCAGGCACTTGAGCGTTACGGACGCGATCTGACAGCTATGGCGCGCCAGGGCAAATTGGACCCGGTAATTGGCCGGGACGAGGAAATCCGGCGTGTAATTCAGATCCTCTCCCGCCGCACCAAGAACAACCCTGCCCTGATCGGAGATCCGGGTGTGGGTAAGACAGCTATTGCTGAGGGGCTGGCGCAGCGCATTGTCAATCGCGATGTTCCCGAAGGGCTGCGCAACCGCCGGTTAGTGCAGCTCGATTTGAGTGCCATGGTAGCTGGAGCTAAGTACCGCGGCGAATTCGAGGAGCGCTTAAAGGCGGTTCTAAAGGAGATCACCGAATCTGAGGGTGAGATTATCCTCTTTGTTGACGAAATGCATACCGTTGTTGGCGCTGGGGCTGCTGAAGGGGCTATGGATGCCAGCAATATCATGAAGCCTATGTTGGCGCGCGGCGAACTGCATATGATCGGCGCGACGACGATTGACGAGTATCGCCAGCATGTTGAGAAAGACCCAGCCTTGGAACGGCGTTTACAGCCGGTTTATGTGGATGAACCCAATGTGGAAGAGACCATCAGCATCTTGCGCGGACTGAAAGAGCGCTACGAAGTGCATCACGGTGTGCGCATCACTGATTCGGCTGTCATCGCAGCTGCCACTCTCTCTGATCGCTATATCACTGACCGCTTTCTGCCAGATAAAGCCATCGATTTGATCGATGAAGCCGCCGCTCGTTTACGGACCGAGATCGATTCGAAACCGCAGGCTTTAGATGATGTCGACCGCCAGATCATGCAGCTGGAAATCGAACGCCAGGCACTCCAGAAAGAGAAGGATGCAGCATCGCGTGAGCGACTGGAACGTATTGAAAAAGACCTCGCCGATCTCCGCGAGCGCTCCAACGAGCTCCAAACCCGCTGGCAGAGTGAGAAAGAAGCCATAACTGGCTTGCAATCTATCAAGGAGCAGATCGAACAGACCCGTCTGCAGATCGAGCAGGCTGAACGCAGCGCTGATTTGGAAAAGGTCGCTCGTTTGCGTTACGGCGACTTGCGGGAGCTGGAAGACAGGTTAGCCCAGCAGGAGCAGCGTCTCAAAGGCCTTCAAGCGGATAGCCCTTTGTTGAAGGAGGAGATCGATGATGAAGAAATCGCCCAGGTGGTCGCTCAATGGACCGGGATCCCAATCTCCCGCTTGATGGAAGCTGAGACTGAAAAATTGGTCCGTATGGAAGCGCGTCTGCATCAACGCATTGTGGGACAGGAGCGCGCTGTAAACGCGGTTTCCAATGCTGTGCGCCGATCGCGCGCTGGCCTTCAAGACCCAAATCGCCCTATCGGCTCATTCATCTTTATGGGTCCTACCGGTGTTGGCAAGACCGAGCTGGGACGCGCGCTGGCTGAGTTCCTTTTCGATGACGAGCGCGCCATGGTGCGTATCGATATGAGCGAGTATCAGGAACGCCACACTGTCTCCCGCCTGATCGGTGCGCCTCCTGGCTATGTCGGGTTTGAGGAAGGAGGTCAGCTGACCGAAT
Organism: Anaerolineales bacterium; assembly: GCA_014859065.1. Classification (GTDB taxonomy): domain Bacteria; phylum Chloroflexota; class Anaerolineae; order Anaerolineales; family UBA4823; genus Kmv39. The sequence goes on along the minus strand of JACUUU010000189.1, from coordinate 75 downwards.
CGGTCAGACGACGTCCTTATAGCGTGATCCTATTCGATGAGATCGAAAAAGCCCATACGGAGGTCTTCAATGTAA
>JACUUU010000188.1 GCA_014859065.1 Anaerolineales bacterium | reverse complement strand
CACAGATCTCAATTCGCCGTTCTCGAGCAGATACACCACCAGGCGGCCATCCCGAGCTCTAACTGCCCGGTTCGGGACCAGCAAAACCTCTTCAAGTTCATCGACGACCAGGTTGACAGCTGCAGTCATCCCTGGCTTTATGCGCTCATCCGGGACAGTCAGCTCGAGCACCACATTGTAATCGACGATGCCTTGCAGCGCGATCCCCACAGGCGATACCTGGGTAACCCTGGCGTTGAATTCTTCGCCGGGGATGGCATCGAATACCAGGCTGGCAGGCATCCCTACCTGGATGCGATTGATATCCAATTCTGCCACCGCTACATCTACCAAAAGGGCTGATAGATCATCCAGGCGAAAAGCGAGCGATCCAGGTGTGACCAAATCGCCTGGCTTGATTTTTACCTCAGTGATCACGCCCGCAAAAGGCGCTGTCAAACTGGTTTGTCTGAGAGTTGCTTCTGCAATTGCGATGCGAGCTTCAAGCGTTGCGATTTCTTGCGTGGTGGGGCCATCCTTGACCTGTTCATAGCGACGTTCTACTTCAGCTAGCTGTGCACGCACGGTCTCCAGGTTGGCTGCAGCTTGTTCGGGCTGCAGAAGCAAGAGCTCCAGTTGGCGGACAGCCTCATCATAGTTCAAGTGGGCGTTGTCCAACCGGTTTTGATATGTCTCGCGGGTAGGATCGTCCTCGTCTCGGTCCAGGTAGGGTTCCAGGTTATTCTCTGCCCGGTCGATCTCTTCCTGCGCGCGTTCGATCCCGTTCTCAGCCTGCTCGACCTGGTTCTGGTAATTATCCCCATCAAAAGTCGCCAGCAATCGTTCAGCTTCGATCACAGCTTGCCTGGCGTTCACGACTGCCTGGTACGCTTGCGCCTGGACAATCTCCGAATTCATCAATTCATCCAGCGCTTGTTGCGCGTTGAGCAGCTCAGCTTCAGCCTGGATTACATTTTGCGCCAGGGAATCATCCGCCAGGACAGCCAGGCTTTGCCCGGCATCGACAAATTCTCCCAGCGAAACCAGAACCCGGTCAACCCGCCCGGAGGTCTGCCAGGGGATCATTGCCATCTGGCTGGAACGCACCTGACCGGTAGAACCGATCGTCTCGGTCAGATTACCATATTCAACTTGGTGAGTCTGGTAATTGTCGGTTGCTGCAGCTCTCCCCTGCCGGCTGACCTGGATGATGGCTGCTGCGCCGCCTACGACTACGATCACGATCAATAACACTACTATAGTTTTCTTCATTGTACGTATTCTCTTTCAATTCAATTATTAAGGGGCGTTCATTGGGCAGCGGAACACCCCCGATTCAGCGGTAAATCAAGCTTTGCTCTTGGAAACCAGACGCGGTGGTCTGTTTTTTCCAATCTTTAATTATATACCAGTATATGTTACGAAAGTGCTGACTAATATTAACAATTTATATGAAACTATTGTAGAAATTTGTTAACCAAAAACCAGGACAGCTTCTTGAGCTGTCCTGGAGTGTAAATTAATCAGTTTTGGTCGTTCTCGGTTGAACTAGTGTTCCGCCATAAATGCTTCTATGATTAGAGAACATCTTGGATGGAACACATCCAGCTTTGTCGAGGCATTCTTCTAATTTGCCTGAAATAACACTTCCAGCCTGGATAAGGCACAGCGGGAGGATTTTGCTGACAGAGTTGAATCAGCGCTGCAGCAGGGGCAGGAAAACCAAATGATCGATCGCTGCCTCATCATCATCCTCCCACAGGTCTTCTGGTGAGGGGGTTACCATCGGGTTCTCGATCGGCCAGATCACCTCGTCAGGATGCTGAGCTTCCTCTTCTGGTTCGATGATCTCCTCTTCTTGGAGCGGGTTGGAGAACACTACTGCAGGATCCACCAACCCATGCGAATCGGATGAACCGCTGCCAAGGATGATATCGACGATGTCGATGCTCAACCCACGCACATCATGCCCGCGGCGGTTAGACATCACCGCGATCACCAGGTCCTCATCCGGATAGATGCGGACATGGCTGCGGGCACCGTTTTGGGCACCCGACTTGGCAACCACACTGCTGTAGTGAAAGCCTGTGTCCCACCCGTAAGCATATTGCCTGAGGTCATCAGGTGGTGTCCACAGCAGTTCGGTGGCATCTTCATCCAAAATGCTGTTGTTCAAGAGCATAATCCCCAGACGGACGAGATCATAGGTAGAAGTCTCGAAACCACCTCCCAGGGTTTTCCAGCTCAGGTTGTCGGCGCTTACTTCCAGATTATCAGTATTGTACAAGGAAGCTCTAAACTTGTGCGGCACATCGCGGTCTTCAGGAAGCATCGAACTGAGGTCAAATGGCGCCCATAAATGAGTCTGGTAAATATCGCCAACCGATCCCCCTACAGCTCCTTCCATGGCGGCCCCTAAGAAAGTGTAGGCATGAGTGCTGTAAAGATACGCGATTCCCGGTTCTGACCAGGCAGGGTGGACATCCCACAGCTGCTGGACAGCTTCATAGGCCGTATCGTATTGATCGACAATGCTGGGATAATGCGGGTAGTGCCCCAAACCCGAGCGGTTGGTGATAGTCTGAGCGACATTGTAGGTATGGAAATCGGGAATGCCAGCAATATAATCCTGCACGGATGCATCCAGGTCGATCAGACCCTTCTCGGAAAGCAGCACGCCAAGCACACCGGCAATGCCCTTAGCGATCGAAGCTGTGCGGTAGATGGTGCGAGATTGGGCAATGACCTCACCCTCCACATTGGCGAAACCCAGTCCGCGCATGAAGACGAAGTTCCCATCGTGATAGATAACCACGCTCATGCCGGGGACTTCATTCTCTTCAGCATAACTCTCCACCAGGGAATTGACTTCATCCTTAAACTGCCAGACCGGACGGATACCGTTTTGGCGCCAGACGCCGGCGTAACGCCATCCAGCGGATGTCTCATAAATCTCGTAATTGATCAAGCGGTAGCCTGCATCGCGCAGCTCTAACCACTTATCGCCAAACGATTTGGCGGTCATGTCCCTCCAAACCACCCAGGCGCGGTTATCCACGTTTTCGACCCAGATGCCGGCGTAATACTGCACACCACCAAATGAATAGGATTCGAAATCGATCATGCGGTAATCATCTCTGAGTTCCTGAAATTTCTCAGAAAAACCCTCGGAAGACATATTTCGCCATGCCTGCCATTGCAACCCCTCGGAGTTCTCTACCCAGACAGCCGAATAACGCAGCCCAGCTGTCAACATATAGCCATCGGTATCGATCAACATATAACCATCATCGCTGTAGCGAGTGAACAAATCAGCGAATTCGTCGTTGGTCACATCGTGGTAAGAGATCCAATCCAGGTCTTCGATGTTCTGTATCCAAACCCCGGCGAAATATTGGAACCCGCCCAACAGGTAAACTTCCTTATCGATCAAGCGGTAGCCATCCGCTCGCATCTGGTCGTTTAATGCTTCGAACTGGGTAACATTTAAATTGCGATAGGCGTACCAACCGCGCCCATCCAGGTTACGCTGCCAGACTGCCCCAACACGCTGCTCTCCATCGAAGTCAACCACTTCAACATCGATGACCATGTATCCTTCCCGGCTTTTCTCATCGAAAAACTGCCCGTACTGCTCATCGGTCATATTGCGCACAGAAAGCCAGCTGACGCTGTACGGGTCGAGGATATCCGATGGGATGGTGGTTGGTTCGCTGGAAGGCATGGATTGAGCGGGTACTAACCCGGCCGGAATTAGAACCACGAAAGCCAACAGCACAAATACAACGCTCCAGGCTGCAGAAATGGGTTTTGAATTCATAAGTTTCTCCTTTTTTCTCAACTAAATTTTTGCATCAAGCAATGGGCTGGGATGAGGGCAAATGAGCTGCTGCCCCGATTGAGGGAATAGGTGGAAATAAGAGGAGCTTTGTCTGCACCTCGGCCGGAGTTTTGTCGAAGATGGGGAATAGAGAAATTAGGTTGGAAAATGGAAGATTGTTGACCGAGATCTTTGGGGATCAGGTTGAGAATTTTTACGCGAGAAGCACCTCTAATAAAACAGTGAATACCCTAACCCGCTTGAGCGAACGGACGTGTTTATCTAGACCAATATTATCCGATTTTTATCAATGGTATGATTAGGAACTTGTGAGAATCTGCTTAGAAAATGACGGCGTTAAAGGTTTGCTGACAGCGCCTGGTTGACTGTCTCCCCCCTCAACCAAATCGATACCACCTACCCCAACTGCTCTCTGAAAGGAGAGGCAGTATCAGGGGTAGGTGGCTCAACAAAACTTTCGCTCCAGGTTCCCCCTCATCCAACCCTGAAAGCCGCGCAGATTTAAAAACCGCTAAGTCAAAGCTGCCTGTAATGTCTCGACCAACCTGGAGTCAGCATCATCAGCCAAGCCAGTAGATATGGACAGGTCGGTAAGTCTAAAGATCACCGCCAGCCACAGGTCCTCCAGGTTATCTATCTGTGTGGGTAAATCCCGCTCGAATGGATCATCGTGCAGATACGCCCAGATAGCTCGCTGCAGCCTGTCGGTTGGTTGGGGCAGGGCGGCTTTGAGCTGTTCTGCTGCCCGCCTGTCATGCTCCCCAGCAGTGACATCTGCCAGTTGGTGGAGGGCATACGCTTTGAGGAAGGCAGCATTGCCACTGGCGGGTACAGCCAGCAGCCACTCGACCGTACACCGCAGCTGCGTGCGGAAATGACCCCTGCGTGGGGTATGACCGCCGCGCAGGAACGCCAGCAGAGCAGCCGCGGTCTGCTCAATATCATCATCCCAGGAGCCGTTCAATTTCTGTGTGCGAGCTAACTCTCGCAACGTGACCTCCTTGGGAAATATCAGCTCTCTGCGTGGGATTTCATCAGCAGGTGAGGCAGGTGGTTCTATCGAACGAACTTCATAAACTTTGTGGGCTTGCAGAATTTCAAGATCCCGATCACTATCATCAGTCTGATACAAAACATCTCTTGTCATGGATTGCTTTGAGATTAAGTGTATATCTGGAGAACTAATAAACCCAGCCATGTCCAACCCTTCGGGCAGCGGTTGGGCAATCAGGATTTGCTGCTCGGCGATCCTGTCCGTCACCACCTGGCTGTCCACAGCCACAAAGCTGGTGTAAGGTGTCACCAGGCGATGCTGCATTGCCAGACCGATCACCTGATCACGGGTTTCATGGATGGGCAGATTGCCCAGTTTACCCTCTTCCAGCAAGTCATCCACCCGCTTGCGCGCCCACAGGCGTTGGATAAAAGTCTCAGGCTGGTCGAGCAGATGCAAAGTGGTATCCAGTGTGAGCGTTTCGCTGCCCTGCCTGCCGCGCACTTTAATGGTCAGCGCCTTTTCTGAGGCGATACTGCAGCGCCCGGTCAATATCAGCGGCTGGTCAGCATAGAGGTCAGGTAGCCTTTTCGGGTAAACGTCCCAGACATCATACTCTCCCCAATCCAAATCCAAATCGACCAGCATCGGGAAGGAGAGGCGGTCCTGAAAACAGATGATCGCACCTTCGATGTCCTCAGAGAGCCCCAGAAATTCAGCACTCCCGCGCCCAAGTTGAGCCAACCGCTGGATGAAAGCGCGGTTGACGGATGGGCCAATCCCAAAGGTGAACAGCCGCGCTGACTTGAGCCTTTGCCTCACCAAATCCAGGGCGCGTTCCTCACCAGACACAGACCCATCGGTCAGCAGGACGATGATGCGCTGGCGTTCTGGCTGCTCAGGAAGATCGAGGACCGCCTGGATTGCCGGGACGATCTCAGTGCCTCCCCTGCCTTGCACCGCCGACAGGAACTTGTCTGCCTGATCGATCTCTTCCTGATTGAAGGGAATGGATTCGCTGCGGTCGTACCATCCAATTTCGTTGTCGAACAACAGGATGCGAAACTGGTCACCAGGTCGTAAGGTGCGCAGGGAGGCTTTCAGGGCATTAACTGCCTGGGCGATGGGCTTGCCGCTCATCGACCCCGAGCGGTCGAGCACATAGATGAATTCCCGCGGCAAGGTCTGTTCGAAGTGCTCGACTGACGGAGGTATCAGCATGACCAGGAAGCAGCCGCTGCCATTCTCTGGCGATATCCAAGATGCCAGGCGCGCCTGCTTTTGGGCGGTGGCATAGCGCAGCACAAAATCCTTATTAGGGATATGCTCGCCAGCTAACTGCACCTGAAAGCGGCGTTCATCCAGGTGAGTGACCGAAATGGGATGAGAGGGGCTGTGGGGCTGGCTGCCCTCAGTGCCTACCGGAAATCCGGCATCCACCGAGATCGATATAGACACGGGTCCAACCTCTGAGAGATCATCAGTCAACGGCGCGTCCACACCCTTGCTCTCGTCAGGGTGCTGCGGGCTGTGGTATTTTGGAGTCATGCCCATGGGGATGACGAAATTGTACTCCCCATCCACGTAATCCAGCAGTTCCTGATAGCGCAGCGAGGTTCTCAAGCTCTCCCCGGGGAGCACATTGGCGATCTTCACGGCGAACAGGTTGGGTCGCCGCTGTTCGAATAAAGCCGCCTGCCGGCCTTCAAAGCGAGCCTGGTCGTAGGTTTGCCTGGCTTGCTCGCTCTCCTGCAGTTCAGCCCGGATGCGGCGTTCCCCGATGTGCATCTCAAAATCCACAATAGCAGCCTGGTGAGCGACCGGGAAGAGATACTCCAGGTCGACCGTGTCAGTGAAAGGGTTGCGAAAGGTCTGCTCGATCGAGACGACTGCCAGAGGACCCAGCAACTGACCACTGATGGCGGTCTTTTCCAACGGCAGGGCTGTCTGAGGTTGACTGACGAGAGTGATCTGACCAAGGGTAAGTGGTGAGGTTTCTAAATTGGGGTTCATTCTGCCTCCTGATTGGGACTGGATGGGTTTTGGTCATCCATAATAGACGGGTGCTGGCTGCCCAGGATGCGTTGGGCAGCCTTAAGAAGTTCTGCCAGCCTCTGCCGATCAAGTGGGCTGAGCCCGGCCGGCGCTATCAGCATGATGCCTGCCGGGAA
>JACUUU010000187.1 GCA_014859065.1 Anaerolineales bacterium | reverse complement strand
AACTTTTGTAGGCACTCCAATTGACGATCCAGTGAAAATTTTTATCCTGATCCTTTTCAGCATTGGTATCCCTTTGGCAGTTATAGCTTTCCTAAGTGGCATCTCCATGATTTCTGAAAGAAACCGGCTGGGATTATTTCTGTTTCTCAACGCAACGATCCCTGTTATCATTTTGTTAGCTGGCAGCCCTTTTGTATTCACAGTTGAACGGTATGCGTTTATCACGTTACCAAGCTGGGTTCTTCTGGCATCATTTGGGATTTGGGAGGTAACTCGCAAGGTTCAGTTCAAGCCCTATTTAATTGGTGCGTGCTTTCTGTTCGTAGTCATCGGCGATATGACTGGTTCTAATCTTATGTACTACCAGATTAATCATGGTAACCGCCAGGATTGGCGACAGGCTATGCAGATAATAACTGATAACGCCTCCAATGATGATGTAATTGTGTCTTCAGTGGCTGAGTTAGGGAACTATTACACGGAGAGAGAGGTACTATGGCTGGGGGATTTTGATCCTGAAGTGGTTATAAACACCGAAAATCGTCATTGGTTTGTAATTGATTCTGAAAATGGGTGGTGGTCACCCAACCAAAAATCCTGGGTAGAAAACAACGCCATCTTGATTGACGAGCTTTACCTGAGAGTGCGGGAGAGTATGAATATCAGGATTTACCTTTATTCTCAGGATGAACAAAATCCGTTGAGATAATCATGTTTTGTTCAACGATTATCCCTACAGTGGGACGCTCAACGCTTAATCAATCCGTACAAAGTGTGCTGGCTCAGACTTTCTCAGAAGATGATTTTGAAGTCATCGTGGTCAATGACTCTGGCAAGCAACTTGGGTTTGCCGATTGGCAAGAATCAGAGCGCGTTCAAATTATTAATACCAATCAGCGAGAAAGAAGCGTTGCGCGTAATACAGGGGCAGCAATTGCAAAAGGAAAGTACCTGCACTTATTGGATGATGATGATTGGATGGCTTCAGATTCCATCCAGAAATTTTTTGATGTTAGTAAGTCCAATAAAGCAGTATGGTTATATGGTGTTACCCAACTGGTTGACCGCCAACAAAACCCGTTGATCCAATTGAAACATGGTTTGAATGGGAATTGCTTTACCCAGGTAATGGCTGGTGAGTGGATTCCCATTCAGTCATCCCTGATAGCGTCTGAATCATTTTTCAAAGTTGGTGGATTTAATCCCCTTATTTCGGGACCTGAAGATATTGATCTCCTTAGGCGCGTTGCACTGATCGGTGACTTGACCGAAATACAAGTAGTGGTTTCCTATGTATCTCGCGGTGACCTGGGAAGCACGACCGATTATGGAAGTTCGCCAGAGGCGAGTCGCTGGGCGCGAGAAGATATCATAGACACTCCCCAAGTTTTCACTAGAATGAATACCTCTGCACAGCATCCGTTTTGGAAAGGTCGATTTCTACGAGTGTATCTGACTTCGTTTATTTGGAATATCCATCGAAAAAGGTTTTGTACTGCAGCCAGCCGTGGTGTTTTTGGGTTGCTAAGTTTTTTACTGGCAGGATTTAGTTTATTAAGTTTTGATTATTGGCGTGCAGTTTTACGTCCATACGCCAGCGAGACGTTTGTTCGCGGATTTAAGAGTGCAAAATCCGCTTCTTCGATCGACGCGAAGATTACTGGTTAATTCCTTATAATTTCTCGTAACAATTAATAATGTTCTGTTCCGTCATTATCCCTACCATTGGCCGTTCTTCACTTGAACGAGCCATTACCAGCATCCTAGACCAGGAGTTTCCACAAGATGAGTTCGAGGTAATCGTGGTAAACGATAGTGGCAAACCCTTGTTAAATTCTGAGTGGCAAAATGCAAATAACGTCACCATTCTCAATACCAATCGTCGAGAGCGCAGCTTTGCTCGCAATAGTGGAGCAGCTATCGCAAAGGGGGATTATTTAGCTTTTTTAGACGACGATGATTGGCTGCTGCCAGGAGCACTGCACGAATTTTGGGTGCTAGCAAGCCAGAAACCTGAGAGCGTGTGGTTATACGGCGGGATTCGAATTGTAGATGAAATGGGCAAAACTCTAGCTGAGATGAATTCAGGCTTACAAGACAACTGTTTCGCTCAAATTATGGGAGGAGCCTGGGCACCAATTCAAGCTTCACTTATCAGAACAAATACATTTTTTCAAGTTGGCGGATTTTCTCCATTCATTTGCGGGACAGAAGATGAGGATTTATGCAGGCGGATTGCTTATTTAGGAGATTTCTCTTCCACATCCGCTGTCGTTGCGTGCCTCTTTCGAGGCTCCACCTGGAATACTTCGACGAATTATCAGAGAGCACCTGCAGACACAAAAATGTCACGTGATAATGTCTTGGCACAACCGAGCGCATTTAAACGACTGTTAGTATCTGCCGGGACTGCTTATTGGTATGGACGCATTTGTAGGGTTTATCTAAGTACTGTGAGTTGGAATTTACACAATAAGAAATTCTTTAGCGCAGCCAGCCGGGCTATGTTTTCCCTGGCAGCACTTGCTTATTCAGGGTTTCGAATTCTTGATGTTGAATTCTGGAAAGGGATTAATGCTGCGCATGTACCTGATACGTTGCATTATGTCATAAAGACTTATGAACAAGATCAAGATATCCATGTTTAGAAAAACACCATTGATTTATGAATATTATGAATCCAAAAATAACTTTCACTAAAAACCCTGAAGTGTCCTCGAAAGCGACTGAGGCGGAACTCATCCTCTATGATGCCAGTATGGAGGCAGTCCACATCCTTAACCGCACCGCATACTTAATTTGGGAATTATGCGATGGGATGCACTCCATCAGCGACATCGAGAGAGCCATGCGCGAACGTTTTTCGGTTGACAATGAGTACGATCTATTGAGAGATATCGATCTAGCTATCCATCAGTTGTTATCAAAAGGTTTGTTAATTGAAGATCTAAATAAAGATGTCTCAAATAAGTAGGTGTTAGCCCGATAACAACTTGCACAGAATTCCCTAACCAAGTTTTTTTATTTGTCCTATATCGCTCCAGGAGAACAACCATGTGTGAACAAGAAAATAATCTCCCTGATTACGAGGTTCCAGAAATAATCACGTATACCGATAATGATATCTTGGTAGAGCTAGGACCTGCTTTGACCGTGAAGCTTGATTATTGAATTTTATCACTGCTGGACTATTCCATCCTATTGTCTGAATCTGTTTTCCTGGCAGATTATTAAAAAGGGATCTCAATTATTCAAATTATGAATTTATGCTATGTTTGAGGATCACATCTCATGATGACATCGAAATCAGACCAAATTAGTGCTCAACCCTATCCATCGCGCAGTGTGTTGGAAAAAGTGCTCGATTTGTGGATGGAACAAAAGAAAGAACATGATGTCCCCATCCAAGGGAAAAGCATGGCTCCTGTGCTTAAGGAGGGTGACATCGCCAGGGTCGTTCATGATTTAAGCGATCTAAAGCCAGGTGATATTGTTATCTATCGGAAAGGGTGGTACCTCTTCGCCCACCGGGTTTTACTCCAATATGATGATGAGGCGGGTAGAAAGTTATACATTACTCAAGGTGATCGCTCAAAGCGCCCCGATTCTCCTGTAGAAGAAAGCGAGATAATTGGTCGTGTGGTTGGTGTCTTACGAGCGGGGAAATATCTGACTGTTGATTGCCAGCAGCAAAAATGGTTCAGGAAATTAGTTGATATTATCCTTCATATTAAAATCCGTATTCGTAGATGGATGTGGATACTTCATTTGATTAGAATTTAAGTTGGTTTTTATAAGGTTGATTACCGGTGCTGAGTAACCCACCGAAGAATTAATCTCTGATTGAATTCGATTTTTTACCCAAGAAAAAACAAGCCCCTTCCCAGTGTGACAGGAAGGGGCTTGGTGGTTAATAACACATTGATAATGCGTCTGCCTGCTTGTGCAGTACTGGCCTGAACTTATACCCGTATCCCAGCATACCCCGTTTATGACCATCAGACCTCAAGCGACGGTTGACCATCTCAACCGGTGTGCCGATATCCACTCTATCGCTGCCCGGATCGGTCAGCTGTGTGGTGACGATGGGGCCTTCCTCCAGTTTGACCAATGCTACCGTGTAAGGCGCTTTCCTCATATCCAACTGGCACTTCGTAGATGTTAGTTGTATGCATATCAACATGCGAGGTTAAAAACTGGGCTAAACCATATTGGTTTTATTCCTAAGGGAGAGATCCGAGCATATACCAAAACACTGCAAGCTGCCTCGACGGACATAATCACGATATCCTCTTCGATGTTAGCAACAATGATCTGTTTGGAGTTAAACCCACCTCTACTTCTATCCAGATTTCAATCCCTTCGTGGCTGGAAATTGATAGTGGGGAACGAAAGCACTCTAGGCGTAAGTACCTGCCTTAATCCCCTTCAATTGTAACCACTTGTGACGACAACGGCATCCATTCCAATAGTGATTCCTGAAATACCCAATTAATAGAATAGCGATTCCTGACAATATTCGTATATAGTATTGACATTATAGAATAATATGATAATATTTATCCGATATAATTATCTGTAGTGGGGTTGGGTTTGGACTGTTTGCCAACCATGTAGTCACTACCAGGTTAACAATTAAGGTTGATGTATAAGTTCTGGAAAAATCACCATTGAAAAAATGGAAATATTTCAAGAGCAGTCAAGATCTCACAGCCAAGATTGCCCATTCATTTCCTAAGAGGTCGGCAGATTTGTTAGGACATAAATCGCGAAACCAGCCATAAAGGGTTGGTTTTTTGGGTATATAAGAAGGGAGGTGATGCCATCGTCAGCCAAGTTGTATTGGGATGGACTATGTTAATACGATGATTTATTTGTATGGTAGGCATCATGGTGTCAAAAGGAGAGACATGATATGGTAAGAAATAAATTTTACTTTGCATTTGTGGTCGGAATATTGCTGTCCCTTATTGCTGGAGCATCTTTAGCAGCAACGGAGGATTTGCCTTATTCAGGTGGTACACTGACCATCACCTACCCGGATGATTATTCATCCTGCGAGCCGGCCGATACGATTGAGGTTTCAGGAATTAACCCAGACAATCCAATCACCATCTTCTTCCAACAGGTTGATCCAGCCACTGGATCCATTTTTAATTTAGGCTCTGTCACCACAAATTCAGATGGAGAATGGCCATTCCCGTATCCAGATATAAGCGATGGAACAACGAGTTTTGTTGTTAGCGTTAGGGATGAAGTGGCTGGTAAGATGTTGAAAGGGTTCAAGTGGGATGTGATTTGTGAAGAACCTCCTGAAGAGTTCCAAGCTTGTTCCCCGGGATACTTCCGTAACCACCAAGAAGAAAGGTGGGCCCCAACCGGCATCTCGCCAAATGCGGATTTTGATGCAACCTTTGGAACAAATCTATTCACTCCAGATATTGCTCTAGGAGAAGCCATAGCGCTCGGTGGTTCAGGAGTAAACAGGCTTGCCAGGTTTGGTACTGCTGCTTTATTGAGTGCAGCCCATCCCGATATAAATTTCCCATATTCAGAAGCTGAAGTCATTGCATTCGTGCAAGCAGGAAATGCTAACGCACTGGCAGCTGCAATTGAGGACTTTGATTGCCCACTCTAATAGTTTGTTGTTAATAAAATTACATAACTGGAGCTGTTCTTGTTTTGAGAGCAGCTCCTTTCAATTACTTTGAACGATTAAATTTCATAGCACATGATTTTCCCTATAGTGAGCGATTTGGGTTTACCCAGCTTTCATCTTGCTTGATTTTGGATAAAGGGACTGAGAGCGGTTAATGGATTAATTCCTATTCAAAGATCAGGTCCAGCTAGTGAAAATTTAAGAACAAGTGGAGAAGGAGACAATCGAACTTATCCATATAGTATCTAATACAAGTAATTCAAGGTTGTTATCTTGGTTGTCCATTTAGGATTACAAACGCCGACTCCAAAAATGCTTACCGGCATGTTGGATATGAAAAAAAAAAACAATTCCTTACAAATTTCTTACAATCCATTGACAAAACAGATATATATGATAATATTTATCCTATTGATTTCGGGGAGGTGTCAAACCTCATTGGAATTCACATAGTGACAAAAGGTAAAGTTCAGTGGAAGTTTGAATTTATTCTAATTAGATAAGAGTGCCCCGACTGGTTGCAGCCAGTCGAGGCATGAAACAATTAGGCATAGGTATACCTGATGTTTCATTTTAATTATACCTACTTAGTGTGAATTTGTAATTTTGTTCGCTCCCGGAAATCAAATTGAGCACTTGTTTTATACACTACAAATTTGTGGATGATTGTCTTGGTCGCCAAGTGGTATGTCCTTCGGAGTAAACCTCGTAAAGAACAGGTTTTGTATAAAAGCTTGAAGGATAAAGGATATGATGTCTTTTATCCACGTATTTCTTATGGGGTAAATGGTTCTAGGGAAATCAAATGGGTACCCTACTTTCCTGGGTACCTGTTCGTGAAGATTGATCTAGATCAGGACAAAGTTTCGTCATTTCAGTGGATGCCATACTCTTTCGGCTTAGTTTGTTTTGGTGAAAAACCCGGCTATGTACCTGACAACCTGATCCAGGCTCTAGGTAGGCGTGGAAGGAACGGAAATTCAAGTCATAAACCGATATCAGATGGTGTTGATCTCCACGATGGAGAGGTAGGCTATACAAGTTATGACGCAATCTGTTCCTCACTCATGAATGAAAAAATGGTAGGAAAAAAGCGCGTCTCTGCGCTGCTTGGTTTATTAGAAGAGTTGAACGAATAAGCACTTCGAGCGTTGATGGGAAAAAATCCCCAATCACCTAAGCCCGGCAAGGTTTAAGCGAAAGGTGGATGTCAGGTTGGGAAGCATGCCGAAAATCGATTGATTGTCGGAAGGGCGGAGCGTGGGTGCTCACCAACCAGATTAACAACCTTATTATCTCAACAAGGGGGCAACACAATATTGTTTAGCGATAAGCGATCATTTATCAAC
>JACUUU010000186.1 GCA_014859065.1 Anaerolineales bacterium | reverse complement strand
ATCTCAGCCAAGGCATTGCGTATGTCCGCGTGCTTATCCGGGTTAACTGAAATCACACCATAAGGATTGAAGAGGATTTCATCACCTTCAACAACAATTTCCAGGTCTAAACCTTGTAAGAGGCGCGCCAGATAGGTAGCTCGATCGCTGAGAGTGTATGCCTGCTGTTCGTTCGTCATTGTCAGAACATCTCCCATCCCCTGCCCGGCAGAGATATACCAGTTGCCACCTGGGTCAATCCCCGCCCTTTCCCAGATAGACAGCTCTTTCACATGGGTGCCAGAATTGTCGCCGCGTGAGATAAACATCTCTTCTGCCTCTGCCAGCTTTCTGAAAGCCTCGGCGACATCGGTCATACCCTGAATACCTGCCGGGTCATCCGCAGGGCCAACAATGATGAAGTCGTTATACATCACATCTTCGCGGCGAACACCATGACCATCAGCCATAAATTGTTCCTCAAGCGCACGGGCATGCACCAAAACGACATCAACATTGCCGTCTGCTCCAATTGCGATTGCTTGACCAGTACCCACCGCAATTACATCAACTTTAATGCCGGTTGCCTTGGTGAAGTCCGGCAAAATAATATCCAACAGACCTGAATCCTGGGTGGAGGTCGTTGTAGCCAACAGCAGCACCTCATCCACAACAGGTACATCGGTTGGTATAGGGTCTGCTTCAACATCTGGTGGTAAGGTTGGATCAATCTCTTCAACTGGTGAAGAGCAACCTGCAAGAACGAGGGAAAATACCATTACAACTGCCAGCCCAAAGATCAATTTTCTGTTCATACCGCCTCCATACATAACGATGGTCTAGATAAGATTATTTTGATTAAATATGCGCGCAGCAATCTCAATACACCATGTCACCATTAATAAACGCCGTCGTGCGTTCATCTTCGGGGTCGCTGAAAAACTTACTTACCTCTGCAACCTCAATTATTTTTCCATTCAAAATCAATGCTACTCGTTCAGCCAACCGTTTGGCTTGAAATACATTGTGAGTTACCAAAACTATTGTTGTTTGGTGCTGTTCGTTGATCTCTCGCACGATATCCTCGATCAAGCTGACATTGTATGGATCAAGATTGGCGGTTGGCTCATCCAACAGCAGTACATCTGGTTCTAAAACCATTGCCCGGGCAAGTGCTACTCGCTGTGCTTCACCACCTGAAAGCGTCCGTGCTCGTTTTTTTGCCAGACGAGTAAGACCCACCTCCTCCAAAGAGGCGCTTACTTCGTCCCGCGCATTTTTATTTCCCCTTAGACGTAAACCATACGTGACGTTATCCCATACACTTCGATCCAACAATATTGGACGCTGGAATACCATCGTGACACGCCGGCGATGGTGTAGAGGCATCTCCTGCCCTCGCTTGAAGCTGGCTCCATTAAACTCAATTTTGCCTGTATCTGGAAATTCCAGGAAATTTAACAAGCGAAGAAAAGTGCTCTTCCCTGCACCGCTGGGGCCAACCAAGGTGAATATTTCACCCCTGAATATTTCTAATTCTTTGATTTCCAGGACCTGATTTGCCTCGTAAGTCTTGGATAAATTACTAATATGATATATCAAAGGGCTGATTGTCGATTCTCCAAATCTTCTCATTGGTCAAAAGCTCTCCCCTGCAGGCGGATCATGGCAAAATTCGTCAAAAATGTGACAGCTAATAAAATCACACCGAGCACTATTGCCAGGTCAAAATTGCCCTGTCTGGTCTCCAAGACAATAGCTGTGGTTAAAACACGAGTGCGCCCCTCAATATTTCCACCCACAAGCATCACTGCACCCACCTCAGCGATCAGCCTGCCAAATCCAGCAATGATTGCAACCACCACACCAACTCTAGCTTCCAACAAGATAGTTGCCGCTGCCTGACGGCTGGTTGCTCCTAACGCTAATACCTGCAGCCTGACTTGCGGGTCAACCCCCATCACAGCCGCCATAGTAAAACCAGCAACCAAGGGGAAAGCGATGATGGTTTGAGCCAGGATCATGGCAGTGGGAGTGAATAGGGATGGCAACCATGCCCAATCAAGCTGGCTGAGTGGTCCACTTCGCGAGAGCAGTAAATAAACAAATAAACCTACCACTACTGGAGGAAAGCCCATTCCGGTAAAGAGCAGCGCAGTTAAAAGTCGTCGCCCAATAAAGCGTTTCAAGCCAAAGAACATTCCTAACGGGATTCCAATAGCAATGCTGCATAGCAAAGCAGTTCCAGAAACCCTTAATGAAAGGAAAACTATATCTTGAAGTGCGGAAATCATGGCTGTGTTCCCAATAATCTAACGGTCATTAGCCCTACCAAGGGGTGTTTTAAAGAGGCATAAAGTATAACATGTATTGATACAAGTATACTTTATAACAGTCCTAAATATAAGTGATCTTAGACAGTTTCAGAAATGATATTGATCACACACTTTTTGATCAAAAATTACCTGACCTTATCACTCATTATTCCACCCAATGGATAAGACCAGTCTCACTGGCTTCATAACCCCCCAACGATGATATTAAAAGCCTGGCCTGATCGCTGGACAACCAATCCAGAAACCGAGAGATCGGCTGTAATTGCATAACCTGCTCAGGAATAACCAGTTCATATCTTTCTCTGGTTAGTGGGATAAAATCCAAAGAAAAATGAATCGCAGACGCTTCCATCCCGATTCCTGCATCAGCTTGACCTTCTGCAACTGCTTGTGCAACAGCTGAATGG
The DNA here is from genome assembly GCA_014859065.1 of Anaerolineales bacterium. GTDB lineage: Bacteria > Chloroflexota > Anaerolineae > Anaerolineales > UBA4823 > Kmv39. Next base: position 4,309 of record JACUUU010000186.1, on the reverse strand, counting down.
GTCATTTTCTCATCAAAATAACCTTGAATTTGCCCGGCACCTATTCCAGCTTTCCGTATAGCCACATCTAACCAGACCCGCGTCCCTGAGCCTGGCTGACGGTTGGTAAAACATAGACCCGGTTGAAGCAAATCTTCAATCCCATGGATGCGCCTGGGATTCCCTAAGGGAAGAATCAACCCAATCCGCCGGTAAGCCAGGGTGATTAAAGCAACTCGTTTGCCCGGTAGAATTTTCCTCACGAAAGGGATATTGTAGCTGTCGCTTTCATCATCATATAAATGACTTCCAGCTAGATCTGCGTTTCCTTCTGCCAGCGCGATCAACCCTCCTAAGCTGCCTGAATAACGCAGATCCAGGTGATAACCGTTCGTTATTTTCGGAAATAATTCAGATATCAAGGCTACAATCAGATCGTGGGAACCTGCAAATTGCAAATGGTTATCGTCTCTCACCAACTCATCTTGTTCGACTACTCTTAAACGATCCAATGCCTGGCGGATTGCCATCTCCAACTCTGGTAAGGAATAACCGTCCGACAGCAACTCCAGCAAATGAGTCTCTGCTCGGTGTATCAAGGTTGCCTTCCTCATCGCAGCCTCACTTTGGATAGGATATCGTTCGACAACCTTAGTTCCCTGACCAGGTCTAGAAGTCACAATGCTTTGTCTTGCCAGTTCTCCGTATGCGCGCTGCACCGTGCCAATCGTGCAACCCCAGTCTTTTGCCATAACTCGAACAGAAGGCAACCGCTCACCTGGCTTGACACTGCCAGAAAGGATCTGCTTGCGGACTGCCTCAGCAATCCGCTTATAAAGAGGGACATCATCCATAGTTACAAGTATATTGTGAACGCTTCTAAATCACAAGTAAAAACCAATAAAGGAAATTTCTCTGCCTGGATAAAGGATTCCAAATGAGCGTCATTATTCATAATGATCATTGCGTTCCTTGGGAAAGTATTCAACTGGGAGACAAATAGGGCTGCCTTTTCAGACAGCCCCATTTATTTACTGGCTCCGCTCCTTAAAAATTATTAGCGAAGGTATATCCTTAGAACAGACCTACCACCTTTCCGGTCTCTAGATCCAGGTCAACATTGTAAAACACCGGTCTGGTCGGTAAACCTGGCATGGTGCTCATGGCACCTAAAAGGGGATATAAGAATCCAGCCCCTACCGAAGCGCGAATGTCTCGAATGGGAACTTTGTATCCGGTTGGCACACCCTTTAAGGTGGGGTCATGGCTCAAACTGAGGTGTGTCTTTGCCATGCACAGCGGTAGATTATCAAAACCTAAACGTGTGTAGAGTTCGATTTTAACCTCAGCTTCTGGCAGGTATTCAACCCCATCTGCGCCATAAATTTCCTTACAAATGGTTTCGATCTTCTCTTTAATAGAAGATTCAAGTGGGTAGAGGAAATTGAAATCACTGGGCTTCTCGGCAGCTTTGATTACCGCTTCTGCCAAAGCCACCGAACCTTCACCACCCTCCATCCAATGTCTTGAAACGACAGCATCTTCGGCCCCCGCGTCAACAGCAGCCTTGCGAACCAGTTCAACTTCGGCATCGGTATCATCTTTGAATGAATTCACCGCCACCACTACCGGGACACCAAAGCGCAGGGCGTTCTTGATGTGGTGCTGCATATTCGGCAATCCTGCTTTCAGCAAGTCCAGATCTTCTTCAAGATACACGTGATCCAGGGGCTTTCCCGCTACAACTTTGGGTCCACCACCGTGCATCTTCAGCGCGCGCACCGTAGCAACCAGCACCACTACACTAGGGACTAGACCAGAATATCTACACTTGATATTAAAGAACTTCTCCATCCCGATGTCAGCCCCAAAGCCAGATTCGGTAACAACATAATCAGCCAGCTTCAGCGCGATTCGATCTGCGATGATCGAGCTCTGTCCGTGGGCGATATTTGCAAAAGGTCCGGCGTGCACGAAGACCGGGGTGCCTTCCAATGTTTGCATCAAGTTCGGCTTAATGGCGTCTTTCATCAATACGGTCATGGCGCCTGCCACACCTATATCTTCAGCGGTTATGGCTTCTCCTGCTTTGTTGGTGCCGATCACGATTCTCCCCATGCGTTCGCGCATATCGGCCAGATCTGCCGTCAGAGCTAAGATGGCCATGATTTCGCTGGCAACCGTGATATCAAACCCGGTGACCCGAGTCTTACCCTTCTCATTTGGGCCTTGACCAATGGTTATCTCTCGCAAGAAACGATCGTTGGTGTCAACAACCCTGCGCCAGGTGATGGAGTCAGGATCGATATCGAGACGCACGAAGCGAGACCGTTCTTCGGCAGAGAGTTCATTGGGATCAGTTTTGTCTATGCCCAGCTTCTTCAATCTCCTCATCATATTTGGAGAAAACTCGCGATTACCTTGCTTATCAGGGGGACATAAAGCGTTGAAGAGTCTTTCGTCGTCCTGGTAACTTTCATGGAACATACGCGTGTCGATCGCGGCAGCCAAGAGATTGTTCGCCGCGGTAATGGCATGCAGATCTCCGGTCAGGTGCAGGTTAAAATCTTCCATTGGTACAACCTGACTATACCCACCACCAGCTGCGCCACCTTTTATACCAAATGTTGGTCCTTGGCTTGGCTGGCGGATACAGGTAAAGACACGTTTGCCAAGATGAGCGCCTAATGCCTGGCTCAATCCCACCATTGTTGTGCTTTTGCCTTCCCCCAATGGTGTCGGAGTGATTGCGGTTACATCGATGTAAACACCATCTGGAACATCCTTGAGACGGTCAAGCACCTCTAGACGAACTTTAGCTTTGTAATCGCCATATAGCTCCATCTCTTCTGGTAGTAAACCGATTTCCTCAGCAAGCATGGTAGCTGGCTTTAGTTCAGCCTCTTGAGCTATCTCAATGTCCGAGGGAACCGGAGACCGGCGTTTCAAAGGTGTTGGACGAAAAGGACGTAAACCCGGGAATTCTCGTTTTGCAGTCATGTACATCTCCTTACTTTTTCGAATTTTGGCCTAAGTGTTATCCCTAATTGTGGCAGATTTCACCCACCTGGTCAATTGACGCATGTCCTAATCCCTTATGTCAGGTGTCATATTCGGGCAACTTTAAATGGATGGGGAAGGAAATTACAGCAAATATTACCTTTGTCATATAGCTTTGCACACTTAACTTAGTTGCGCTAATGTTTATTTTTCCTTACAATAGAAAATACACAAATCTCTTTAGCAAAACTTTTTTGCGATCGCTCAATCTGACAACTGAACGATCTTAAGCAATTCTTTGGAGGGAAAAATGTCTGAACGAAAGAAAATAACATTGCCTGCACTCTTTAAAAAAGTAGCCAACAAGGAACCAATTACCATGCTGACCTGCTACGACTACCCCACTGCCCATTTCCAGGAACAAGCGGGCATAGATATGATCCTGGTAGGCGACAGCCTTGGTATGACGATGCTGGGCTATGAGACAACTTTACCTGTCACGATGGACGATATGATCCGTCATGCCCAGGCAGTCCGCCGTGGTTCGCCAAATGCTTGGTTGATTGGCGATATGCCGTATATGAGCTACCAACCCAGTATCGAGACAGCTATCCGTTCCGCAGGCCGTTTCATGGCTGAGGCAGCCTGTGATGCCATCAAACTCGAGGGAGGTGCAGAGATGGCAGATCGTATGGCTGCCATTGTTGCTTCTGGTATCCCCGCAATGGGTCACCTCGGATTGACCCCTCAGAGCGCCTCTGCGCTGGGAGGCTTCCGAGTTCAGGGCAAAGGGGCTCTCCAGGCTAAGAAAATCATCGATGATGCCAAAGCTTTAGAGCATGCTGGTGCCTTTGCGATCCTTCTTGAAATGGTACCTGATCGTCTGTGTAAGTTGATAACCGAAAGGGCTGAAAATTGCTTCATCATAAGTCTGGGTTCAGGTTTAGATGCCCATGGTCAGCTCTTGATCTACCATGATGCCTTTGGGTTGTACCCGCGCTTTAAACCCCGTATGGCTAAAGTTTTTGCCAATGCTGGTGAAATGATCCAGAATGGATTGATACAGTACGTCAAAGAAGTCAGTGAACGAACTTTCCCAACCTCTGAAAATTGGTTTGGAATGCCAGATGATGAATATGACGAGTTATTAAAACTATTATAGAGAATCAGCTGATTTCTAAAAAAATTTGTCCACTTCTCAGTTCTATAAGGAGCGTATCATGGAAAATAAGTATCGCCACTTATTGCAGATTCCCTCTTCGCGCTTGGAAGAGATCAACGCAATATTGCTAGATCCTAAAACGCAAGTCATCAAAGATTTCCTTGAGGA